>CAZGYO010000101.1:0-8526 GCA_964530455.1 uncultured Victivallales bacterium | reverse complement strand
AATTTTATTTTCTCTCACTTCTTCGTGCCTTTGTGCCTTCGTGCGAGATATTTTTAATTTTATTTTCTCTCATTTCTTAGCGCCTTTGTGCCTTCGTGCGAGATATTTTTTAATTTATTTTCTGTAATTTCTTCGTGCCTTCGTGCCTTCGTGCGAGATATTTTTAATTTTTACGGGCTGAGAGTTTCCCCGACAAGTTTCTCGGTCATTTCCAAAAATGGAAAATTCTCCTCTTCCCGCATGATACCGCGTTCAGTGGACGATGTGGCAGGAGAGGAAGGCGCAAAGACGCAACAAGAGTCCGGGACATCCTCGATGGATGTGTCAAAGGTTCCGATCCTCTTTGAGAGATCGACGGCTTCCTGTTTGTTCATGCCCACAAGCGGACGCAGGACAAGCGTCTCAGCGGCGCAGTTGATTACCTGCATATTTCTTACGGTCTGGCTGGCGACCTGTCCGACAGATTCGCCGGTGACTATCGAGCCCGCTCCGGTCTCAGCCGCGATTTCAGATGCTATCCTCATCATCATGCGCCGGTACAAAATGGTCCGGTAGCGTTCGGAACAGTTGTCGCGTATGAGCTTCTGCACCGGAGCAAGATTGCATGCGTAAAGCTTTCCAGGCGCCTGCCATCCGTTCAGGATCCCGACCAGCCTTTCAACCTTCTCCAAAGTCTCCGGCGGAGTGTAAGGCGCGCTGTGGAAGGTCAGAAAATCCAGCCTGCATCCGCGTTTCATCATCATCCACGCCGCAACCGGTGAATCAATCCCCCCGGAAAGGAGCACAAGTCCGGGGGAATTGCTGCCGGTCGGCAGCCCTCCCGGACCCGGGATCCTGTCGAAAAAGACGAAAGCGTATTTTTCACGGATATCGCAGAAAAGACTTATATCGGCCTCCTCGAGATCGACGGTGAAAAAGTCATCCCATTTGCGCAGGAATCTTTCAGCAAGTCGTATTTCCACCTCCTTCGACCTGAGGGGAAATTTCTTGTCCGCTCTTTTCGCACGGACCCTGAATCTGAGTTTGCGGCCCTGCCCGAGCCGGTTTATCCGGGGAGGAACTATTTCCGAAGCGGCAGCCATCGCCGTGTCGGAGATTACTTCCATCTCTGGAGCACACATCATGCCGGAAGAGAACGAGGTAAGTCCGAAAACCTTTTCCAGCGCCCCGTTTAAAAATGATATTTCCACGTCCGAAAAACAGCCACCGCCCCTTTTCTTTATGTATACGCGGCCACGGGATTTTTGTATGGTGATATCCTCCATGTCCCGCAGTGAATGACTTATATTATCGACAAGAGCTTTCTCGAACAGGTTTCTGTTCCCTCCCTTCAAGGCCAGTTCACCGTAACGGCAGAGACAGGCGTTTACAGTACCTGGTAATTTCTGATTTGATTCTTTATTAAGCATATTTTCTGTTCCGGTCGTCTCCCGGAATCTTTGGTTTCTGAGCCAATTTTAAAGTTCTCCGTGCCGCCCAAAGGGTTGTGTCGGACTCATTCCACGACTCCGGCGTTTTCGGACGGCACCGGCAGTTCGGATTTCTTTCGATTCCTGTCCAGAACAAAAAACAAGCCTCCCGTTGAATTAAAAAACAGCACAAGCGCCGTGAAGACCAGAGGAACCGCGGTCGCCGCCGCATTACCGACTGAACCGGCCATAAGCAGTTCTCTGACGACTATATCCCGTGTGCCTATGCCTGAGGGCGTCAGCGGAATGCCCGCGACAGCGTTTCCGATCGAACTTGTAAGAAGGAAAAGGCGGGGGTCGGTCGATTCGGCTTGGAGCCCCTTGCCCAGGAAAAAAAGGATCAGGCCGAGGTTCAGGTGTATGAAGACCACCGTAATCAATAAGCATCCCAGAAGGGTCTTCCATGCCCCCCGGAATCCGTCAACCGCCTCCATAATGCTGGACACCGCTCCATTGGACAGCGAATCTAGTTTCCCAATAATTGTGCGGACTATCGGGAATTTCTCGATGGTCCTATGAAAAAAAAGCCCTATAATTGAAAGAAGTCCCGCAAAACATCCGCCGATAAGCATGTAAACGGCCATTTCCAGAAATCCCGAAAGACCGGCGAGATATTCACGCAGCATCAGGCCGAGCGTACCCGCAACGATGAAAAGTCCGACCAGGCCTATTATCCTGTCGATAAATATGGTCACTACACCTTTGACTTTCCTGCCTTCCGGGGCGCGGGCCGCGAGAAACCCGCCCTTGACAATATCGCCACCCACAGCTCCGGCGGGTATCACCAGAGAAAAGAAGAAACCCTGCATCACAAGCGAAAGTGTCTCGAAATAGGATACCCTGACACTCTGTATCCTTAGAAGCATCAACCAGCGGAACGCGCCGAAACCCAGGTGTACCGCGTAGAGCGCTACCGCGCAGGCCAGGTATTCAAGTTTTATTTTCCCAAGGGCGTCGAAGAGATCCTTGCGATTGCTGGAGATTATCCAGACGATGATCCCCGCAGCCAGGCCTGTTTTAAGAACGTAAAGCAGGAGGGATCGTGCCTGCCGGCCTTTCGTCTCTGCAACGGCTGAATTCATCTGCTGTATCCATCTGGATTCTTACGGGCCCATTCCCAGGCAGAAGAGATTATGTCGCGGGCGTTCTCGAATTCCGGCTTCCAGCCCAGCCTGCTTTTAGCCTTGTCGCAAGCGCCGATAAGGCGCGGGGGGTCACCCGGTCTCCGGGGGGCCAATTCGGCCGGAATATCGTGGCCCGTAACCTCTCTTGCCACGTCTATTATCTCCTTGACGCTCAATCCGTTTCCCGTGCCCAGATTGTAGTGTCCTGATTCAGGCGCGTCCAGAGCCAGCATATGTGCCTGGGCCAGGTCCAGTATGTGGATATAGTCTCTGATACAGGTGCCGTCCGGAGTTCCGTAATCGTCCCCGAAGATCATTATTTTATCGCGCCTGCCCAGCGCGACCTGGAGAACAATGGGAATCAGGTGCGTCTCGGGGGAATGGTCCTCCCCGAACTGCCTGCAGGCCCCCGCTGCATTGAAATAACGCAGAGCAGCATATCTTATGCCGAAGAGTTCTTTGTACCATTTCAGAGCTTTCTCGAACATCAGCTTGGATTCGCCGTACGGGTTGATCGGCTTCTGTTTCTCCGTTTCCGGAATTGGTATCTGTGTCGGTTCGCCGTAGGTCGCGCATGTACTGGAAAACACGAAGCTCTCAACCCCGAAACGTGCCGCGCCATCAAGCAGGTTTATCCCTGATCCCAGATTGTTTCTGAAATATTTTCCGGGATCCTCCATTGATTCGCCCACCAGTGAAAAAGCCGCGAAATGCATCACTCCTTTAAACCCGCCTGCCTTCAGCGTACCCATTATCAGTTCGCGGTCGGCAAGGTCGCCGTGGATAAACTCCGCGCGCGGGTCCACCGCGTCCCTGTGCCCGGTAACAAGCGAGTCGAATACTGTCACCTCGTGCCCGTTGTCCAAAAGATATTCCGTACAGGCGCTTCCAATGTATCCGGCGCCGCCGGTAACGAGAATTTTCATTGCGTTTCTCCGTAAGTTAAAATTCATATAACCTATTAATAAACAGGATATTAACACTAAAAATATCTAATTTTCATGAAATAACGGGGTCAGAGGCCCCGGAACTTACAGGCGGAGCCGACAGCGTCAAGTGAAGACACAGAGAATTGTAATGTTATCCTCGCCCCCGCTACGCAGCGTCCCGTAAAGAAGTTTCTTGACGGCTTCAGCAGGAGTCTCGGCGTTCTGCATCTCCATTTCAATTTCAACATCGTCTAAATGACCCGTCAGACCGTCAGTGCAGAATAGAAAACGGTCTTCCGGGTTTCTGCCGAAAACATTGATCTCCGGCTCTATCTCCGGAGTCGGGCCGACAGACTGCGAGATGATATGGGAAAAGGGATGAAATTTTGCTTCCTCGGGAAGTATCACCTTTTCCTTTACCAGCTGGCTGACAAAACTGTGGTCCTCGGTAAGCTGCTCAAGAACGCCACCCCTCAGCCGGTAGCATCTGCTGTCCCCGGAATGCGCAACCACCAGGGAACCCCTGACAAAAACCCCCGCCACGAGCGTCGTCCCCATCGGATGCAGAGATTCGGAATCGCTGTTAAACTTGTATATGCGCTCATTCGCTTCGTATATCCCCCTTTTCAGAAATTTCGTTACCTTCGGAACCGACCTGGATGAATCGAGACCGGCCCGTCTCCAGTTGAGCAGCAGTTCCTTCACACAGGTGCGGCTCGCAAGATCCCCGCCCTCATGACCGCCTATCCCGTCGGCAACCGCAATAAACGCATTCGGGCCCTGCGGCATACAGCAGTACGCATAGCTGTCCTCGTTGCGTTCCCGTATAAGCCCAACATGTGAGCTGGCGACGATATTATCTGGTTTCAGAACGTTTTTTGTCACAGTTGCGTTCCAGTATTCTAGTCCAAGTGTTCCCTGCTTTCCGGGTGGAGAAAAATAAATATTAACTCCAGACACCCAAAATACAAGAAGTAACTTGATGAAACTGCTTTGCATTTTTATGCTGACCGTTTAGAGTATTCGGCTATTTCGAAAAACCGGGGCGCCGTCCGGACTCACAGGGCGCTTGAAACTTAAACATACAGGGAAAAGAGACATGAAAGTTGAAGCCGACAAGATTCGCAACTTCGCAGTAACCGGGCACTCCGGCAGCGGTAAGACCACGCTGTGCGACTGCATGCTCCACAAGGCGGGGGCCGTGGAGCGTTTCGGCAGAGTGGACCAGAAGAGCAGCGTTTCGGACTACACCACGGACGAGCAGGAAAAACTCAGCAGTATCTACGCCACATCCCTTAACTGCGCGTACAAAAACCACCACCTGTTTTTTATAGACACACCCGGGTACGGCGAATTCATAGGCGAGACATATTCAGCCATGGGCGCGGTCGATGCCGTGCTTGTAGTGCTGGATGGCGCCGGCGGAATCGAAGTCGGCGCGGCCAGAGCGTGGAAAATGGCCAAAGACGCCGGGAAACCTGTAATGGTACTCATAAACAGGCTCGACAGGGAAAGGGCGGATTTCAGCGCCGTTCTCTCGCAGATACAGGAGGTTTACGGCAAGACCACATGCGTTCCCATTACGATGCCTCTGGGATCGGAAGCCGACATCAGCGGCGTGGTCCACGTGTTGCGCGACAAGGATATCCCCGGCGATATATCCGCGGAAGTCGCGGAATATAAGGAACAACTGATGGACACCATAGCTGAATCCGATGAGGAACTGATGATGCGCTATCTTGAGGGGGAAGAACTCACCGAAGAGGAAATATCCACCGGGCTTCACAAGTCTGTCCTGTCAGGGGACCTCGTACCGGTATTCGCCGGAAGCACCGAAAAAGAAATAGGCGTAGAAGAACTCATGAACGGGGTGATAAATCTTCTCCCCGGACCGCTCGCGAAAAACGAGACTCCACTGGAGGAGGAAGGCAATCTGGAGATCAGGCGGGACGGCCCCGGCACGGCGCTGGTTTTCAAGTCTGTCGTGGATCCGTTTATCGGACAACTCACCTATATGCGTGTTATGAGCGGCGAGATCAAATCCGACAGCGAAGTGCATAACACAAGCAACGGGGGTAAAGAACGTTTCGGGACGCTCTTTATAATGAACGGCAAGAAACAGGACAGCATAGAAAAGGCTGTTCCGGGGACGATACTCGCGGTGCCCAAACTCAAGGACACAGGCGTCAACGATACCATCTCCACTGATCCCAGGCAAAAAGAACTCAGGAAGATACAGTTCCCGAATCCTATCATGTCCTACTCCATAACAGCCGCCAAGAGTGGAGAGGAGGAAAAGATTGGAACAGGCCTCTCAAAACTCTCCGCCAGCGACCCGACCATAAGAATGGAGCGCAACGCCGAAACCCATGAACTTTTGCTCTCCGGAATGGGCGATCAGCACCTGGCACAGGTAATAAAGAAACTCAAGGAAACCAGCAAAGTCGAGGTAAACCTGGCTCCTCCGAAAATCCCCTACCGCGAGACTGTCACGGGCAGCGCCGAAGGCCATTACCGACACAAAAAACAGACTGGCGGGCACGGGCAGTTCGCCGAGGTCTTTCTAAGAATAGAGCCGAACCCGGAAGGTTTTGAGTTTGCAAACGAAGTGGTCGGTGGAAACATTCCGAAAAACTTTATACCGGCGGTCGAAAAGGGCGTGGTCGAAGCGATGGAGAAAGGACCGCTGGCCGGTTGCCTCGTCCAGGACGTGAAAGTAACCGTCTACGACGGCAAACACCATCCTGTCGATTCTTCGGAAATGGCATTCAAGATCGCCGCCAGAACCGCCTTCAGAAATTCCATGAGCAATGCGAACCCCATACTGCTCGAACCCATACAGAAAGTGGATATTCTCATCCCGGACGAGTACATGGGAGACATTACCGGCGACCTGAACCACAAACGCGGCCGCATACTCGGCATGAACGCCGAAGAAGGCATGCAGATGGTTCAGGCGGAAATTCCTCTCGCCGAAATGTCCCGGTACGCCAACGAACTCAGAAGCATGACCCAGGGACGCGGCTCCTTTGAGATGGAATTCGACCATTACGAGATGGTCCCTTCGAATATCGCAAAGGAAATAATGGACAGCTACAAGGCCGAGGAAGAAGAACAATAATCGTATAGTACGCTTGTATTCGGCGCCCCCGCGGATAGCTTAGCCTCCGCATCTACAGAAATGCAGAAAGGCGCCTGTAACGCAACCCCGACGCGGGGTGCGCAGAAAATACAACTTAAATAAAAACAACAACCCCAGAAACCCGAAATGACAACAGCAACTGAAGAAAGCAGCAAAACAAGATCCGCCGTGCTCGATCTCGAAAACATGCCCGCAATGGGCACTCTCCTGGAGAACGCGGTGACAACGGAGTTCACCGAGGGCTCGATCCTCAAAGGCAAGATCGTAGGCAAGAGAGACAACGGCGTACTTATTGATATTGGATACAAAGCGGAAGGATTCATTCCTTCTGAAGAGTTCGGCCGCGAAGAATGGGAAGATTTGAAGGTCGGCGACGAGTTCGATTTCCTTCTCGAACAGATCGAGAATGAGAACAATATGCCAGGACTCAGCTACCAGAAAGCCATAACCCAGAAGGCCTGGAAGAGACTTACGACCGAACACGGCGAGGGCAATGTTGTCAAGGGGGTTATGAAACACAAGGTCAAAGGCGGGATGATCGTCGACCTCGATGGCGTGGAGGCGTTTCTTCCGGGTTCCCAGGTGGATATTATGCCGATACACAACCTGGACGATCTCGTCGGGCATGAATACGAGTTCAAAATACTCAAAATCAACGAGGAACGCAAAAACATTGTTGTCTCGCGAAGGGAACTGCTTGAGCAAGACCGCGCCGGCAAAAAGGCGGAGCTTCTCGAAAACCTGGAAACCGGTCAGACACGCAAGGGCCTCGTCAAGAATATCACCGATTTCGGCGCCTTTGTCGATCTCGGCGGGCTTGACGGTCTGCTGCATATCACGGACATGTCCTGGGGAAGAATAGCCCATCCTTCTGAAATACTGGAGGTCGGCCAGGACATTGAATGCGTCATCCTTGACATCGACTACGAAAAAGAACGTGTGTCGCTGGGACTGAAACAGAAGACAAAGAACCCGTGGGACAATATCATGGAGGAACACCCGGTGGGCTCCTCCGTGAAGGGGCGCGTCGTGAACATCATGCCCTACGGCGCATTCGTAGAAATCTCAGAAGGTATCGAAGGGCTTATACATGTCTCTGAAATGTCATGGACTAAACGCGTCACCAAAGCCAGCGACGTGCTGAGCGTAGGCGATGAAGTCGAAGCTGTCGTCCTGGACATCCAGAAAGAGGATAAAAAAATATCTCTTGGCCTCAGGCAGACTGTCAGGAACCCCTGGGAAGTGCTTGCCGATAAATATCCCAAAGGCCATGTCATAAAGGGCAAAGTACGCAACATGACCAGTTACGGCGCCTTTGTAGAGATTGAAAACGACATCGACGGAATGATTCACGTCTCGGACATGTCCTGGACACGCAAGATAAATAATCCCAATGAGGTACTGAAACCCGGCCAGGAAGTCGAGGCTATAATCCTGGAGATAGACCCCGAACAGCAAAGGATATCCCTTGGGCTCAAACAGCTCGAGGACGACCCCTGGAAAAATATCGACGAACTCTACAAGGTCGGCGATCTCGTAAAAGGCAAGGTCAGCAAGATCACCTCCTTCGGAGCCTTTGTGCAACTAGGGAACAAGATAGACGGCCTGATTCATATATCGCAGATAAGCGACGAGCACGTCGAAAAAGTCAAGGACGTACTCTCCGTCGGCCAGGAAGTCGGAGCCAGAGTCATAAAGATCGATAAGCCTGAAAGGCGTATCGGCCTGAGCATCAAGGCGGCTTCAGAAAAGTTCAGTCCCGAAGACCTCCGCGCCGCTGGAGAGGAAGTTTCCGCGGCTCTCGGCAATGCCATGGCCGGAGTTGGCGAAATCGTGGACTCGGAGACTCTGGCGGCTCTCGA
>CAZGYO010000100.1:0-8558 GCA_964530455.1 uncultured Victivallales bacterium | reverse complement strand
GTGTCAGGTAGTCTTCTTCGGTATGCCTGTCGAGCATGTTCAGCAGATATTGCGTGAGCGAGAGGTGGTATTTGAGGTCGTTTTCGCCGTCAGGATGGTACGGGCTGATGTCTATTGCCGACAACGGGCCGCTTCTGACCGGGTCACCTTCCTGTCCGCGTATGAAGTCCCAGGAACAGAAGCCGCGGGTGAAGTTCTGCGTGGGCTTGAACATGTGATAGGTGTCGCCGACAAGGCCGGTGACTATTTTTCTGTCGTAGAGATGCTCTGCAAGTACGGTCTGCTCCGACGGAACACGGTGCCAGCCGGGGATGCACGGCCACAGCCCCCTGGAGTCCATCTCGAAACGCCACGGATACGATTTTATTCCCGTGAACATCGTACGCCTGGCCTGTATTGTCGGAAGACCTTCCGCGAAAGCCTCCTCGAATACCAGGCTGCGCTGCGCGAGGCTGGAAAGATTGGGAGTGTCGATTTCGGGGTTATCTATGAGGTCGCAGCGAAAAGTATCACAGCATATCACTGCGCAGTTCATTTGTTTACCGTCCATGTCTGATGATTCCAGTATTTTGTTTTTTAGAATATTTGCGATATATTCATACCATGCCGCTGTTACCGAACAAAAACAAGAAAAATATTGCGAAAAAAGCAGGTTCCAAGGCGCGGCCGGCCGATTATGAAACCGGGTCTCTCAGCCAGTATTTCCGCGATATTCTCAAGCACGAGCTTCTGTCTCCGGAGGAGGAGAAAGAGTACACTTCCGGTTTCGACGATGCTGTGAAGAGTATCCGAGCCTGCATATACAGGTTTTCTTTTGTTTCCATGGACCATCTGCGTATACTTGAGGACGTGTCCGCCGACAACGCTTTAAGCCTGTTTTCTCCCGGGGACGACGATATCAGCGCCGAAGAATATTTTCTGGAACTTTCCGAATGGGCCGGGAATATACTTTCAACACATAAACGCCTTGCAAAGGCTTTCAGGAACAAGCCTGGAAAAGCGCCGGGGATACGCGAGAAACTCGTTGAAATCCTCATGTGCAACCCCATTCAGAACGACTATCTGGACGAATGGCATGGCGTGGCGCTGGAATACTGCAGGAACGCGGGGTTGGACGTAGACGCCGATCATGGATCCTCTGATCCAGTCGTGAGAGATCCTGAGTTGTTTACCGGCAAATTCCTTCTCACGCCCGGGGAGGCGCTGAAGACACTCGGAGAGATCCGCGCTCACAGGGAACGGGCTGAACAGTTCAAGGAAAAGATTGTCGAAGGTAATCTTCGGCTGGTCGTGAGCGTGGCAAAAAAGTACCAGCGCCGCGGGCTTCCCCTGACTGACCTCATACAGGAGGGGAACATCGGACTTATGAAGGCCGTAGAGAAATTCGACCACACGCGTGGGCATAAATTCAGCACATACGCGACCTGGTGGATCAAGCAGACGGTCTCAAGGGCAATATCCGACCAGGCCAGGGTTATACGGATTCCGGTACATATGCTTGTGACGATCAACAAGATGAACCAGGCGGAAAGACGTTTCCTTCAGAAGAAAGGCAGGGAACCGCTTGCTGAAGAGCTTGCATCGCAGCTCGATATGCCCTGCGAAAGGGTGAGTGCCCTTAAGAAGATGGCCCAGCAGCCTTTGTCGCTTCAGGCGCCCATCGACCGGGAAGGAAACCGTTTCATAGAAGATATACTTGCCGACGGCGACGGATCCGATCCTGTACGCGGGGCCGCTTTTTCGATGCTCAGAGAAAAGCTGGCCGAGGCGCTGGATACACTGACCGAACGGGAGCAGCAGGTTTTAAAGATGCGTTTCGGTCTTCTGGGGGAAAAGGAGCGGACGCTCCAGTACCTTGGAGAGCACTTCAATGTCTCGCGCGAACGGATACGGCAGATAGAGATCAAGGCCATCGAGAAGCTCAGGGAACCTGGCCGCCGCAGGTTTCTTGACGGGTATTTTTCCTGATGATTCCCGGGACAGGCGCGGTAGTTGTGGAAGTGTTTCCCGGCGTGGAACTGATTGCCTGGCGCAGTCCGCGTTCAAGGAGGCTCGCACTCAGATCGGGTGTTGACGGTCTCCGCCTCTCGGTTCCCGCTTCCTGTTCGGAAAAGAAAATACGCAGTTTTATCATGGAGAACCGGAACTGGATAGAGAAACACCACGCTATTTACCTTGAACGCAAAGAAACTTTACCTGTTGTACGTGACGGTTCAAAGATTCCTTTCAGAGGGAAGACGTTGGCCCTGGAACTCCTGGCCGGACCGGACAACCCGGAACGCGGCTGTACGTATGTTCCCGGTACCGGAAAAATTCGGATTCGGACCGACTGCATCAGCTCAGCACGCTTGTATCTGGCCTCCTGGTATATCACTGAATCAGAGGATTTCGCAAAAAAGTGTTGCCGGAAATGGAGCGGGATTCTAGGAGTGGAGCCGTCTGTTGTCAGGTTGAAGGATATGCGCTCGAGATGGGGTAGCTGCTCTGAAAAAAGGCGGATAAGCCTGAACTGGCGACTTATAATGGCCCCTGACAATGTTTATGAATATGTTGTAGCACACGAGTTTTATCACATGAAGAAGGATGGGCACGATAGAAGATTCTGGTCGGGTCTGGAGGATATTTTACCCAATTATTCCGGAAGCCGCTTGTGGCTTCGGAAAAACGGACATACACTTACGGGGTTTCTTTCAGAAATAAGATTGCCGGAAATTAAACTGGCTCATTATACAAAAAATGAACAAAGAAATACAGCTTGAAACCCCGGTAAAAACCGAAGATGCACGTGCCCTGCGCACGGGCGATTCGGTATTGCTGAACGGCATCATATACACTGGCCGCGACGCCTTCCACAGATACGCCGCGGAAGATGCGGAAAAACTGCCTTTTTCTCTTGAAGGCGGCTGCGTCTACCATTGCGGGCCGATTATCAAGGGAGCGCCGGGCGACTGGTCGGTGAGGGCCGCCGGGCCGACCACCTCCGCCAGAATGGAACCATATATACGACGGATGATAGAGAGGTATTTTGTGCGTATATTTATCGGGAAAGGCGGACTCGGCGCTGAAAGCCTGAAAGCGTTCCGTGAATTCGGCACAGTCTATCTGTCCGCGGCCGGAGGTTGCGCGAGCCTGCTTGCCGAAACCATAGAGGCGGTGGAGGGAGTTTTCTTTCTCGAGGAGTTCGGGTTTCCTGAAGCCGTATGGAAACTTCGCGTGAAAAACATGCCCCTGCTGGTTACCATGGATTCGGAAGGCGGGAACATCCACAGAGAAATTATGAGCGCGTCCTCAGCGAAGTTCGCGGAGATGGTGCAGCGCAATAAATGAGAGATTGATCTAAATCAACTGGAAATATAAACACGGGAGACGGAAATAATGGACAAAGTGAGATTCGGCGTGATAGGTGTCGGGAACATGGGATCGAAACATCTTCAGAACATCAGCGACATTCCGCGGGCGGAACTTGCCGCGCTCTGCGACATCGACAAGGACAAAGCGGACAAGTACGCGGATGAATACGACGTAAAAGGATATTACAATGCCTCGGAAATGATCGGAGCCGGAAACCTTGACGCGGTATTGATCGCGACTCCGCACTACGATCATACGCCGCTGGCCATATCCGCCTTTGAAAACGGACTGCATGTGCTTACCGAGAAACCGGTGGCGGTACACAAGGCGGACGCCGAAAAAATGATAGACTCGCACAAAAAGCATTCAAAACTGAAGTTCGGCGCTATGTTCCAGCAGCGGACCATACCGGCGCACATAAAGTTGAAGCAGCTTATCGATTCCGGCGAGTTCGGCGAGGTCCTCCGCGTTAACTGGATAATCACTACCTGGTTCAGGAGCCAGGCCTACTACGATTCCGGGGGATGGCGCGCTACCTGGGCGGGCGAGGGCGGCGGAGTGCTTCTGAACCAGTGTCCGCACCAACTCGACCTCTTCCAGTGGTTTTTCGGCATGCCGGTAAATATCCGCGCTTTCTGTTCAATAGGCAAGTACCACAATATCGAGGTTGAGGACGATGTGACGGCGTACTGTGAATACGAAAACGGCGCCACTGGCGTGTTTATAACCTCCACGGGTGAAGCTCCCGGCACGAACCGGCTTGAGATTACCGCGGACCGCGGCAGGATCGTCTTCGCCGAGTCCGGCGGGTCTATACACTTTGTCAGGAACGAGAAGCCTGTCACCGAATTCTGCGTTGAGACAAAACAGGGGTTCGGAAAACCGGATTGCTGGGATATATCCATTCCCGTCGGGAATGACAGCGGCGGCCACCACCGGAAGGTTATCGAGAATTTCACGCAGTCAATACTTGACGGCACGGAACTCATCGCGCCCGCCGAGGAAGGAATACATTCGGTCGAACTTGCCAACTCCATGCTCTTCTCATCAATAAAAGGTCAGGTCATCGACCTGCCGATGGATTCCTCGGCTTTCGAGTCCGAACTCAAGAAACTTATCGAGTCCTCTACTTTCGAAAAGAAAACAATAGAAACCGAAGCTGATGATTTCGCGAAATCTTTTGAATGATGTTTCCGTGTGTGCGATGAAACCGGGTTTTTATCCAGTCACACCGTCTATCATTCTCATTAAACGCCTGCCGTATTCGACGTAGTTGCTGAACAGCGCATCTTCCCTTGCATCGGCGGGGGTGTCCTCGTGAAAGACCAGCTGCATGTGAGGTTCGATAGAGAATCCTCCATCATAGCCGTTTTCAATCAGGTCACGCACGATTTTCTCAACGTCGGCGTCGCCTTCGCCAGGAAACTTGTGTTCGGCTTTTGGAAAAAGTTTGCCGGATTCGGATATGTAGACCGGATCCTTTATATGCACATATTCGATGAAGTCCCTTGTATTGGAGTAGAACTCCCATGAATCCTGTTTGGGATACGGTTTGGGTCTGGAGTAATCGTATGTCATGACCGGGTTGCCGGTGTCGAAAACAAGCCTGAAAGAGTCCGAGTCCACATTCTCGATAAGCCTGAGCGTGTGCCGCCAGCTCATTCCCCCGTAGTTCATGCAGTTCTCGTGCATGTACATCACGCCGGCATCCTCGCACATGCCGACCAGATATTTCACCTGTGAAAATATCCTTTTTTCAATTTCAGGAGTGATATCATCGGCATTGTCGAAGCGCCGGAAACTCATTGCACGTATCATTTTCGTGCCCAGTCTTTCCATCCTTGAAAGTGCCCTGGCAAGCTCCTCTTTGCTCTTCTCAAAATCTTCATCGCTCAGCGGATCCTTGCCCCAATTGGCAACCGAACTGCCGAAACAGTTTATCTTGACCCCAGACTCATCGAGTTTTTCGCAGACATACTCGAAATCCTTTTCCGGAATGTCGTGGATATTTTCACTTCCGATCTTTCTGGACTCAATGTTCTTCCACCCGAGTTCAAGCGTGGCCTTTATCTGGGTGTCGATGTCCGCACCCGCCTCGTCGGCAAATCCCGTGTAATACATACTTATTCTCCTACTGTTTTCCTGCGCTCCGTTCATATTAAACCCCGCCCTTTTCGAGCTAAACTATATCAGCGAGATCAAGGCTTTCAATCGTGTTGACGGCGAGTTTGCATAGCTTGGACTCTCTGTGGCCGCGCCTGCGCTCCCAGCGCAGTTCACGCGGAGTTTTGAAATTGGCTCATTCATAAAGCAGTGTGTAGATGGAATTTTCCGGAAGTCTTATTCGGGTTCCGTCGGCATCCTCTTCGGTGTCGGCTTCACGCTCGGTCCTGTATCCGTTTCCGTCCAGTACCACCGACTTCAAGCTGCGTCCTTTGAATTTTACCGAGACGTCAATCAGTTTGACATTGAGCGGGTATCCGCCGAGTTCTGTAATTTTTCTGTACCCGTTTCCCGCCGGCTGGGTACTGAAGCCGTAGGGTTTGTCTTCAGTCACGGCCTGGGCAAGTATTTTGCGGGAACTTGACAGCGGTTTTCCATCGAGCGACACGAACAGAACAGTGCCGTATTCGTTTTTTGAAATTATTTCAATGTCAGTGAGTTTGATACTTTTCGCCGAAGAGAGGAATCCGGCCGCGCCTTGCGCGAAGGGGGTATCGATGGATGTTACCCCTTTCCTGTAGTCGAGGAACAGTTCTCCGGTCATGCTGCGCACCGTACTGGATTCAGTGTCTATATATTTTTTCAGATCGACAGTTTCCAGACCGGAGTTGTCTCTGACCGGTATTCTGTTTATTTTCCCGACGAAGAAAGCGAGCGGTTCGGTCTGTACGGCCCTGGCGTCGGCTGCTGCTTCCAGATCCCCGATCTTCGATACCCACAGATCGTCTTGCCCGGTCAGTTCGTAGAATCTCGAGCCCTTGAACGTGTAGATGTCCTCGTAATCGATTTTTTCGGTAACGGCATACCCGGCTTCCTTGACATATCCCTTTCTGAAAATGAGCGAAGTCGCGGGAAACTGTCCAAGTATACATGGCGAGTTAAGTTCCCAGACCTTCATGGGAGTTTGCCATACGGAAGAGTCCAGCGCAAAGAAGTTCCAGCCGTCGACTCCCATCATGCGTGCGTATCCGGCTACCAGAAAAGGCCATTCGGCCCGGAAGCGGTTCGGTCGGGTCCAGTTGTTTTCTGTTATCATGTATGGATGGTCCAATACGTGTGCCACCGTCAGAGGGGAGGGTTTCGCCGGTGGTTTCAGAGCGCTTCTTCCTGTGAACGTGTCGCCTATATCAACCGAGTAGAAACGTTTCGGCCTGGGTTTGTAGTCGACGCCAAAATAGACGTTGCGGCATATCACATCTCCGGCAGTATAGGAGTAACGCTCAACTATGCCCAGGACTTTTGCGTCGGCCGTTTTCCAGTTCGAGCAGGAAATCATGTTTTGCATTCCGAGTTTTTCGCGGAATGAATTGACCATCTTCTCATAGAAATCCTTCTGCCATTCGACCATGAAGCGAAGTTGGTCTGAAGCCCGGTCATTGTTGCGCTGTGCTTCGGCCCAGTCGGCGCCGGTCAGAAGCGCTATGTCGTATAGACCGAGCCTTCCTTCCGCGGGTTTGTCGGTGGAGGTTTTACTCGGCGCGTTCCCCGTGCCCCAGGCTTCAATCGCGTTCTCAATGCCGCCGTATTCCTTCTCGGCCCATAGCGCGAATTCCCTTTCAATCAACTCAAGGGTTTCGGGCACGATTCCGGCGGTTCTGAAAGTCCAGAAAAACAGCGAGGATTCGTTCTGTATCTCGACAAATGCCACAGCCGGGTCCTTTGACATCGGCAGCCCGGTATAGGGGTTTTTCCGGTTCATGAACGCGTTGACGAAGCCCAGATAATATTCCTGGAAATCCTTGTCGAAAAAGAGCAGTTCAAGCGGAGTTTTTCCTTTGCCGTATCCGGCGCCGGCGACTTTTTCATTGACGGAGACGTGCGTCTGCCAGTATAAATGACCGAGATAGGTATAGATACCGTTCTTTTTCAATGCGGCAACCACGTAATGAAGGTCGTCGAGCTGCGTGTAAAAGGATTTCATATCCCCGGCCGTGTAAGCTTTAAACATGTTCGAGAGCTGTATGCGGTTCAGATTCACGCCGTACTTGGCCAGTCTCCGTGCCCAGAAATCGACGCTTTTCTTTTTCATGGCCGTGAGAGCGCTTCCCTGTACCATCCAGAACCTGACTTCATCGCCGTCCGGGTCGACAAATCCGTTGTTGCTGCGTTCAACGAACCCTGTTACCGGCTTGTTCAGCCAGCTCATGTCAATCGGGCAGTCCTCAAGAAAGGGGTCGGGGTCAGGTTCCCATGCGAAATATCCTTTTTCCGCCTTTCCCGTCTTTTCGCCCGGTTTGAGTTTTCCGCGCGGCGAGAATTGCCCGTCGATGAGAAGCCAGCAGTCGAAGCAGCCCTTGTTTTCCAGCATTTCGACGTTGAAAGTATGGTCTCCGTCTGACAAGTTGACTTCACCGAGCGAGACCCAGTTCGCCCCCCAGTTCTCAGCAAGGAAGGTGCTGTCGAGAAGAGCGATGCGTTTTGTGCATTCGTTCCATTCGCCGTCGTCGAAACGCCATTTGAACGGACCGTGTTTCCAGAATTTTCTGACGTAGAATGAATAGGTTCCGGATTCAGGAACGCTTATTTCGTAGGTGATTCTGCACGGGCCGCCGTCCGCGGCGTCGTGAGGAGTCATCCATTTGCCGCCGGAAAGCTTCGCCTGCTGTTCCGGACTTCTGTTGCCGGGGACTTCTGCCAGGGGGGCGACGGCGTTTGTGCGGCTGTAGTCCTCGCCTTCCCACCAGATGTACGAAGTTTTTTCCCCGGCGGAGAGTATGAGTGTGCAGGGCAGTGAAAAGAGAAATACTGAAACGAGAGTCAAAGCTTTCATGATACCTTTCTCCAGGTTTGTGATTGTTCGGGGTCAGTGCTGGACAGTCTTCGAGTGTCTCAGCCCCCCGGGCAAACGGGGTTTGCTGAATATGTACCAGAAAACTACAGCCCAGTATCGGATATTGCAAAAGAACTGGAGCTCTGAATCTGACAAAAGCACTGGCTTTGTGATGGTATGAATTTTTCCGTAGACAAGAAAAAACGGTTGCCAT
>CAZGYO010000099.1:0-8570 GCA_964530455.1 uncultured Victivallales bacterium | reverse complement strand
TTATAACAGTAAACACCATCGTCAAATATCCACGTGCCAGCAAAATTGAAAAGAAGATCGAGACCTTCGACGGCAGGGAGGTATATGTAAACGCCACGCCTCTTATACATTCCTCTGTCATCAAGGACATCACGATTATTCCGCGAACAGAGGAGGGGGGCAGGTACTACGACCTTAAACTCCACATGAACAAGGTCGGAAGCATACAGTGGATGCAGATCAGCGTCGGCCTTTCAGGCCAGCCTGCCGCATTTCTTATTGATGGAATCATGTACCGCGCCTTTACCGTGAACAGAATAACCACGGAAGACGATTCCGAAGTTCTGGTTGAGGGCCCTTTCGATAAATCCACGGCCGAAACCTTGAAAGAAACCGCCCCGAAAAACTACTACTACTACAACGGCGACTGACACCCCCCCTTATGTCCGCATCATTGGAAGAACTCATACTTCAGGCCGGTGAAGAGCCATCTCCTGAAATTCTGGACTCTATCAGAAAACGCATCCTGGAATCACCCGGCAGCATTGCCGAAGATGATCTGGCCTCGCAGATATCTTTCCTTCTCGAATCCTGGGAGGGCGAGATATCCTCCGACGCGGAAAGAGCGGCTTTTTGCCTGGACATCGCAGTAGCGGCCCCATCGGACAGCAGCAGGATAAGGTCGTCCCTCGGAGAAGCCTTCAAGGCACTTGTCCCTCCGGGGAGATCACGCGCCGCGGCAAGCGGCGCGACCGGACTCCGGAACGCTTCGAGCACCCTTGACTGCGTAGTCCGGAGTTTCAGAAACTTTCTGCTGCTCGAGCCGGGCCTTTCAGTCTACATGCCGACAAATTCAACCTGGTTTACCATCCGCGAAATCGATGAAATCGAAGGGCAGTTGAAGGCCGGCCAAATCGGGGGGAATCATGGCAGGGAAAGGAAATTCAAACTTGAATCCGTGCTTGACTCGATCCTGCTCTTCAAGCACGACGAAACCCTTCTTTCGGCGCTTGAGAAGAAAAATATTTCCGACTGGAAACCCTCCGAATGGCGGGAACTTCTCGCCGCGAACGCCCTGAACGATCTGCCCCCAGAGTTTTCGGAGAAATCCGCTTTCGAACTGCTTGTTCCAGGGGAAATTTCTCTCAAACGTTTCAAATCCTGGTGGGCCGGTTCCGAAACAGCCACAGGTGACACCGAAGTAAAAACAGAAGCAATTCCACGGGGAAGGGGGGCCGGAGAAGCCAGAAGCCTTGCCGAATTAATGAAGATAGTCTCCGAGGCACGGAAGAAGGGAGTTCAACTCTCTCTCTCCGGGGAGGAACGGGAACATATCTCGTCTCTCCTTAAACGCTCCTCTGAGAATAGAAACGCGGCGGCCATGACTGCCGCTGTCGTTTCCGGGCTGGCAAACGCGCTGGACGAAAAAAGCATTCACGAACTGAGCCTGCTGTTCAGAGGCGCTTTTTTCCTCCCGGATAACCCGCGCTGCGAAAAAAAATGTTCGGAGTTCTGGAATTCTTTTCCGGTCCGCGACTTGCCTCCATTCATTGAAGTTGCACTAGGGCTCTTTTCCGAAGACTATATTGCGGAACTATGCTTCTTTAATATGCCGCCCTCACTGTGGGACTCGGTTTCCTCCCTGACTCAAAGCGATGCGCTTTCAAAAATTATACACAAAAATAGAAAAACTCTCCATCCGGGAGCATTGCTCTGGATATGGAAAAACAGGAAAAAGGTTCAGGCTACGGATATATTGACGATAGAAAACGTGCTGAGATCGGTGGATAGAGACACCGCTGAACATGAAGGCCGTCTTTCCGAAGCCTCGCGGCGCCTGAAAAAACTTCTGCTCGAAAACCGGGAATTTCAGAAGCTGATCCTGAACAATAATAAATCCGCGAGACGAACTCCTGATCTCCTCGTAAAGTCCCCGGTACTGGATACGTCCGAGTCACAGAGCCTGCTTGTAAAACTGTCCCGCCTGGACTCTGAATTGAAAAAAATACTTGAGTCGGGGAAGGGAAGGGCGCTGTTTTCCCATGGAAAAGATAAGATACAGTCCCGGGAAGATGAACTGCTTACCTCTATAAAATCATACAATTCAAGAGTCGCCGAACTAAACGGTATCATAAACCGGCAGATCCCCGAAAACACCGCCGCAATAGCTCACGCAAGAAGCTACGGCGACCTCCGCGAAAACGCCGAATACAAGGCGGCTAAAGAAAGACAGGCATTCCTCAGTAAAAGGAGAGCCGAACTCGAAAGAGACCTGAATGTGGTGAAATCAATGTCTTTTGAAGGTTTGGAAACCGGAGACTCGGTATCTCTGGGTACGCGCGTCCGCCTGGAACACGGATCGGAGCAAGAAGAGACTTTCTGTATTCTTGGTATCTGGGACACCGACACCGGACGAAACCATATTTCATACATTTCAGAAATGGGCAAGGCACTTCTGGGCAGAAGCGTCGGCGAAGATGTACTTCTGCCAGACGGACAAAAAGCAAAAATAGTCGCTATCAATGAAATCCCGGACAGTTTGAAATACGAACTGTCGAACATATGAAAATAAGCGAATGGCGAAAAATCTCCGGATACCGGGGAAGGGACGTCATCAGGCGTGTCGGAAAAATATGCACAGTCGGATACAGGCTGCCGGGACCCGACACATTAAAAGGGAAAAATATTGTATTCTTTTCTGATCTTCACGGATTCACATCCGAAAAATACCTCGACCAAATCAGATCCTCAATAAACGAACCCGCACCCGACTGGATAGTATTCACGGGCGACCTTTCCGACTTCAACAGCGCCAGGCCGATGATGTTCGAATTCCTGTCATCTCTTGAAGCCGCCTCCGCGAAAATATCCGTACTCGGAAACTGGGACAGAAGACACGCTTCATGGAAAAGCCTGGCCGAATGGACAGCTAGATACAAAAATGCCGGTTTCAATCTCCTTGTAAATCAGTCCCGCGAAGCCGATGGTGTGTTTTTTTACGGATTTGACGACGCAAAACGCGGAAACCCGAAAAACCCGGATCATCAATTCAGCCAAACACAATGCTTCAAATGCCTCGCGGCACATAATCCTGAATCAATTGTTCAAACTCAAACCCGGGGAGTCGACCTGGCTCTTGCTGGACATACACATGCCGGTCAGGTCAGAATACCCGGCTTCGGAGCAATCAAGACTTCAACAAAATACTGGAAAAAATTCGAATACGGACTATTCATCCATGAAATCCATCACACTTATATGATCGTTAGTTCCGGCCTCGGAACAAGCTTCCTGCCCATGAGATTCTTCTGTGAACCGGAAATTGTTCGTCTTACCTTTAATCCTAAGTGAAGCGCCCAATCGCTTTTTTTAGAAAACCGGTTTCAACAAGTTATTAACATTCATTCCCAGGCTATTTCGCTAATTCCTTAATATAAACATGATACATGTTCCAGTTCTTGCCGGATGCGCTATGCTTGACTTAACATAATATGTATTATGCGACGTTGAAAACACCCCAAAAACAAGCGCTTGAACAAAACATGAAAATGGATTAGATTAGATTTACGGAAAGGACGAAGATCACTGACATGAAAGCCGGAGACAAAGCGAGATGCGCCAAATGCGGGAATGAAACCTACCTTGTTTTAAAATCGGAAATGAACGGTTGGCACAAGACAGGTGATATGCTTGCCTGTTCAATATGTTCCGCGAAGATCGCGGATCTGGATGACACGCAAATCCCGGATAACAAAAAACAGGAGATATCAGAACGCAAATCCAGGCTTGCCGAGATTCTTGGAACGGCGGAAGAGAAGAAACCTGAAATAATCGCCCATGAATCGGAGCTGCAATTCTGCAGGGACTGCCTGCATTTCATCAGGCACCCTTTTCATGACCGTTGCGGACTCCATGATAAAACAGTCGAACCAATGGAAGATTGCCCGGATTTCGCTAAAAAGAATTAATTTCATTTTCATCGTCCTTGACCCGCCCTGCTCCGCGAATTATATTGGATTTGGCGGATTTGCTAAATTTGCATAACAGGCTTTATCATGAAAAAAACTCCGAAAGATGCATCGGAACTTCTCGACATATATTACCTTGAAATGCGTTCATCTCTACTTGAGTGCGCTGCGGCCATGGATCGGATAGAACGTGCCGTAAACGGTTCCGGGACAATGACCAAAGATCCCCGAACGAAGGACCTGATCGACGCCGCACGGATAATCGCCGAGGTAGAGGGTTCACGTGCCGAGACTATACTCAAAATGCTTTCTAAAGGTGACTGAATTGAAAGTTATTGAACCACACATACATATGATAGCCCGTACTACCCATGACTACGAGCGAATGGCTCGAATGCATACGGTAGCATGCTGTGAACCGGCATTCTGGGCCGGATACGACAGGCGTTCCGCGGAAGCTTTCTACGACTACTTCTACCATATAACCACATATGAACCCACGCGCGCGCAGAAATACCTTATAAAACACTATTCCTGGGTCTGCATCAACCCTAAAGAGGCGGACGACATCTCGCTTTCCCGCGAAGTCATCAGTTTTATACCCGAATTCCTGGAAAAACCGACCGTTCTCGGAATAGGGGAGATTGGCCTGAACAAAAACACCCCGAATGAACTCACCATATTCGAGGAACAGGTTGACCTCGCCATCGAACACGACCGGATGATATGGATTCACACACCCCATCTTGAGGACAAGCTCAAGGGCACAAAGATGATTCTCGACGCGCTGCGCAACCGTCCGGATATTGACCCGGGAAAGGTCTGTTTCGACCACGTCGAGGAACATACAGTAAGAATGATCCGCGATAACGGTTTCTGGTGCTCGATGACGATCTATCCCTTTACCAAGAATTCAAAATCCCGCGTTGTCGATATCGTGGAACTCTACGGAATAGACCGTTTCATGGTGGATGCTTCAGGAGACTGGGGCCCATCCGACCCCGGAACGCTTCATGACGCTGTATTTGAAATGAGACTGCGCGGACACAAAGAACGCGACGTGGAGACCCTTTTCTACAATAATCCATGCTATTTTCTGGGACAATCACCCAGGTTCGGGTTCTCGCCCGTTCTTGAACGTTCCGATGCATGGACCGGATTCATGGAAAAATGACACGTTCTGAAAGAACAACGGCATTTTACAGAACCGGCATTTATCCCGTCTTGACTCCTGATTTCACCTGCAAACGCCCCCTTCCCCGAATCCTCGAAGAACTCGGAAAGGCCGGCGCGAAAACTGTTCAACTCAGAATGAAGAAGGAATGTGACAGAGAAATAATGGACACGGCCGTCGAATTCCGTGAAATATGCGACCGATACTCTATGCTTTTGATAATCAACGACCGTATCGATATAGCACTGGGCTCGAAAGCCGATGGAGTTCACCTTGGACAAAACGATATCCCGCCCCTCGCGGCAAGAAGAATAGCCGGAGATTTGCTTATAGGTGTATCGTGCCATTCAATAGGTCAAGCACTGGAAGCCACCGGAAACGGCGCGGATTACGTCAATCTGGGACCGATATTCGCGACCGCCACCAAAACAAACACCAGCGCGCCGCTCGGAACAGATATTATCGCACGGGCCGCGGATATGCTCGACGTCCCGTTTACAGTCATGGGCGGAATCAAAGAAGACAAACTGCCGGAACTCGTCCGCCTCGGGGCAAAACATATCGCAATGGTTACCGAAATTTCCGAAGCTGCGGATGTCAGACAAAAATTCAGAAGACTTTCGCAAATACTGACCTGAATTATCCTGAAAAAAGCACTTGCCGCATTTAGGATTATCTTAACCACTCCCATGCGGATGCGAAACTGCCGCTATATTCAATCATTTTCTCAGTAATAAAAACACAGATTTACGCATTTTTGAGAAATCGCCGACCCTGCCCCGCTTGTTTCACGAAGCCACTGCGGTGCGGATACGAAGCTCTTCACCTGAAAAAGGCAGTTGCCGCAGCGTGCCGTGGATTTATTCTTGGTGATGCTGTAGCATCTACCGCAAATGCCTAACAGCAAGCCTGATGTGCTGCAATAGCTTCGCCCTTTGGGTGGAAAATTAAGATACTTAAAGGTGATTTCTAAATTTTTCATGAAATACGCGGGCTGCCTGCTTCTCAGGTACAAATACCGCTTTGGCACAATTAATGCTTTAAAAAACCGAGTATATGTGCATGAATATAACAAAAAAGGGAGAGATAGAGATGGAACTTTTGAATAAAGACTTGACGCAGCATCAGGACTACCAGCGCGAGGAGACTGATTTCAGATTCAGGCGCAAACCGGCCCGAGCCTGGAAGGATGTGCCGCATCTGCCGCTTGTCGCCTATACAAGGGTCGACAACAAGTGGATCTACAAAGAGTTCTGCGATGAAAATAAACGCAACATAAACGTGTCTTCGGATCTTAGCGCTTCCGACCTGAAAATTGCCGGCTTCCCGGAAAACACAAAGCTCGTGCTCAAGCAGCTCGGCGATGCCTGGTACGCTTTCGACTCCTCCAGGCAGAACTCAATGCATGTGGATTGCTTCAGGGAACCGCAGGCATTGATCCATAGCGGAGAAAAAAGAATTCTGGCATTCGGCAATACAGTTATAGTTCTCTCTACCAAGGGCGAAAAAGCGCAGATCGTGCCGCCTGAAGGGGCCCCCAAAGCAAGCGAATACAGCGTCGAACTCAACCAGAAACAACTGCGCTTCAATATAAACTCGCCCTGCTTCTTCGGCAGCAATACGCTTTGCGATATAAGAATAAAGGAACTCGACCATTTCAGCGCAATGATAAATATACACGGCGCCAGGCCGTTTCTCTGCCCCATCGCGGATCCTGAAATCCTGCCCGTCAGGGTAAAAGGAATAATAATAGAACAACCCACCCCCCTTGACCAGGAATCCAGGTTCAGCATAGGCGACTACGCTTTCACCTTCAGAATTTCCCGTGAAGTCCGCTTCAACGACGACCCGGCATCATTCGCCGTTGTTCCAGGGACAAAAAACAGGAAACTGGTACTGACACAGCTCGACGAAACCGATTTCCCGCTTGCAACGCGGGAAATCCCGCCCCCGGGAAAAGCCGTATACGCAGGACGCGGATCAGATTGCAACTTCAGGATGAATGACACGAACATATCGAGAAAACACGCCCAGTTTCTCTCCTACGAAAACGGGCTGATGGTGCTTGACTGCGGAAGTCGCAACGGCACCTATGTCAACGGCGACAGAATAACAAAACGGATGATGCATCCAGGAGATATCCTGAGCATGGCCGGCGAACGATTTGTTCTCTGCTATTCCTGATTTATTCCTGGACTTCCCGAAGCTTCTTTATCCTGGTGAAGTAGCTCAGAGCCAGCGAAGCCCTTTCCCGCGCGTCGGCATCCGGCCTGTCCTCAAGTATCTCAACCAGCCTTTTCTGAAAAGATATCGCTTTACCCAGATCGCACAGTTCATGGCGCACGCGGGCCATGTTTTCCAGTGCATTGAGGTTTTCATCGCTACCCGGTTTCGAAGCGCTGAGTTCCAGGGCACGCTCGGCGGTCTCAAGTATAAATTCCGGCTGGACCGAACCTAAAGGCATCTCGTCGCGAATAAACCGCGAGAGCATCGAAAGTGTTGCGCTTTCGTCATTGAAATTCTCTTTAACGGCTTCCAGCTCCCGGGTCAGTTCAGATATATCTTTACCCAGGTTCAGCATTATGTTCAATTTAAGAAAATACAGCCTGTCGAAACCCGGGGCATGCTCCTTCAATTCGTCAAGAAAGGCCAGCGCATCCTCCAGCCTGCCCTGCTGATCGTAAATAAACAGACGCATCTGGATGGAGTTCTGGTCTTTCGGGTCAAGCTCGAGTATCCTGCCGGTAATCTCAAAAAGTTTATCGGGATCCTGGTTTCGCAATGCTTCCCGGGCCTTGTCTTTGAGTTCCTTCACTTTCTTTTCCGTCTCTAGATCAAAATTGCCTTTAATTATCTTTTCCAGAACAGGGGCCAGGCTCATTGGATGCCCTTTCCAGAGCAAATCCCCTCCCCTGACAATAAATGCCGTCGGAATCCCGTCGTCGGGGTCCATGTAGGCCGAACTTGTCTTTTCGTCCCTGTCAATCGCGATACAGTAGGAAATATCTTTCATCGACTTCAGAAAATTTTGAACCACAACCGGGTCTTCAGTTGAAATGCCAAGTACCTTCAGTCCGTCTTCGGCATATTTTTTCTGAATTTCGGAAAGATGCGGTATGCTCTCGCGGCAGGGCGGACACCAGGTTGCCCAGAATTCCACGACATAAAAACCATCATCCTTTATCTCAAAGGCATCGCCGATAATCCATTCTTCTATCTCAAGGGCGGGCGCCTTGCCGCCTGTTTCGACAGCCGAGGTTCCGGGCGGAGAAATAAAAAACGACAACACGAAGCACGTGAAAAACGCAGTCCTGAGTTTCACTCTAAAACCTTTCTTTTTTGATATATTATTGAAGTTAAGCTGAGAGCCAATTTTATTGTGTTTTTGTGGTACATGTTCAGTGAACCACGTCGGGGTCGGGGCTGAGACACTCGAAGACTGTCCAGTA
>CAZGYO010000098.1:0-8619 GCA_964530455.1 uncultured Victivallales bacterium | reverse complement strand
ACTCATCACGGGAAATTACGATTAGAAGCTGGCTAAACAGAGAATTCGGCTGTACCGTTTCTTCGGCTCTCCTTTTTCAGAATCTCAGAAATTCATTTTGGACAGGAATGGGCTCAATGGACAAGAGATCCCCGAACATACTTTTTATTCTTCCGGATCAGCACAGACCCGACTGGCTGGGCTGCAATTCTGATCTGCCGCTGAGGACACCCAACATCGACAGGCTTTGCCGGGACGGAGTACGTTTTACCAACGCGTACACGCCTTCTCCGCTTTGTTCCCCGGCGAGGGCATGCCTTGCGACTGGACTGGACTACAGGAACTGCGGCGTGATCGACAATGGCCAGAACACTCCGCTTGCATTTCCCACGTATTACCGTGCCCTGCGGGACGCGGGGTACGAGGTGGCGGGCGTTGGCAAGTTCGATCTTCACAAAGCCGATTCAGACTGGGGCCTGGACGGTTCGAAAATGGTCAGGGAATACGGCTTTACAAAAGGTATTGATAACGAAGGCAAGGGCGACGCGATCAACGCATACAGAAAAAACGGCATGTCGCCGAAAGGGCCCTACATGCAGTTTCTGAAAGAAAGGGGCCTGGACAAGATACATGTGGGGATGTACGATGAAAACCGGGGTGGAGGATTGCAGTTCTCGGCGGTCACGGAACTGCCGGATGACGCTTACTGCGACAACTGGGTGGCGTCAAACGCTTTGAAATATCTCAGTGAATTCAGCGAAGACAGGCCGTGGCATCTGGTCGTGAATTTTGTGGGTCCGCACGGTCCCTTCGATGTAACGCCGGCTATGCGTGAGCGCTGGAAGGATGTATCTTTTCCAGAAGCCGTTTCGAACAACGAATCTGAATCTGGAAGTAAAGAGATTCTGCTGCGCCGGCAGAACTACGCGGCTACGATCGAGAACATCGACGAAAAAGTCGGGGGCATGATCGATCTGCTGGAGAAACGCGGCGAGCTGGACAATACGTTGATAATCTATTCCAGCGACCACGGCGAGATGCTCGGAGACCACGGCCGCTGGGGAAAGTCGATCTGGTACACCGCGGCTTCCGGAATCCCGTTGATTGTCTCGGGGCCCGGAATAAGGAAGGGGGCGGTCTCCGATGCGCTTGTAAGTCTTCACGACCTGGCCGCCACTTTCATGGACTATGCGAATATCGCGGATCCGCCGCGGATGGACGCTGTTTCAATCAGGCCCGTCCTCGAGGGGCGGAAGGAAAGCCACCGCGACTGTGTGACCAGCGGGCTTAACGACTGGCGAATGGTTTTCGATGGACGCTTCAAGCTGGTGAAGGACGGAGACGGAGTGAAATTTCTATATGACCTTGAAAAAGATCCCCGGGAGATAAATGATATCTCAAAAAGTTTTCCTGACAAAGTCGTTGAATTGTCGGCGAAAATCGCGAATTAAACGCCCCTAACTTGCCAAAGCGCGTACTCCGGTGTAAATTCACCGCGGTATTACACTTTGCCGGAGCTTTGTCGTTGATTATATTATCGGTGAATTTATTCGGAAACCGGAAACAACCTAAGGCGGGTTAATATGGAAAGGTTGATAGAGTTCTTCACACAGGAGTACAAGATTTACTTCATTCTGGCGCTGGCCGGATCGTTTATCTTTCTTATTCAGATGATCCTCGCCCTTTTCGGGGCCGGGGAAACCGATGTGGATATGGATACGGGAGTAGATATCGACGGCGACGGGATACTCGACTACGACCACGCCGATGCCGGGTTGGGCGATTTTCACCTGGTCTCTTTCAGAACCGTGGTCGCGTTCGTGACCTTCTTCGGATGGGGCGGATTTATCGCGTATAAACTTGAATTCGGCCACCTGGGCTGTTTCGTGTCAGCTTTCGCTTCGGGTCTCCTTATGATGGTCGCTACGGCCGGGTTCCTGTACTTTCTTCTGAGTCTGCAGCAGAGCGGGAACATAACTCCTGAACAAATCATAGGATGCATCGGGACGGTTTATTTCACGGTCCCTGAAGGGAGGGTCGACACCGGCAAGGTTACGGTTACTGTTTCCGGATGCACCATACAGGTGTCCGCCGTAGCGGACGAACAGCTCCCGAGCGGGACCTCCGTCAAGGTCGCCGGGCAAATAGACGGGCAGAGATATCTTGTTAAAAAACTGTAAAATGCGATACCGGAAGAATTTTACACTTTGCTTTTTCGGGTATTCGGGACGATAGTCATTCCGGAGAAGGGGCGCGTTAAGCGCATCTATAAACAATTTACATAAAGAGGAGGCAAAAATGGATTCATGGGTAATTATTGCGATTGTCATAGTTGTGATATTTTTCTTCATTCTCATGGTAACCTGGATGAGCCGCTACAAGAAGTGTCCTTCGGACAGGGTAATGGTGGTATATGGTAAGACCGGCGGAAGGCAGGCTTCGAACTGCATTCACGGTGGCGCTAAATTCATCTGGCCGGTAATCCAGGACTACGGCTTTCTGTCGTTGCGGCCAATGCAGATAGAGGTGAGCCTGGACAGCGCGCTGTGTCAGCAGAACATCAGGATAAACGTACCGTCCGTTTTCACAGTCGGTGTGAGTACGGACCCGAGCCTGATGGGAAACGCCGCGAACCGTCTTTTCGGTCAGCACCCGGACGCGATAGCCGATTTGTCAAGGGACATAATATTCGGTCAGCTGCGTCTTGTAATCGCCTCGATGACGATCGAGCAGATCAACACGGACCGCGAGACTTTTCTGAAAAACGTCGAGACGAACGTCGGCGACGAGCTCAACAAGATCGGGCTGGAACTTCTCAACGTTAACATTACGGATATCACCGACGAAAGCGGCTATATCGAGGCTATCGGTAAACGCGCCGCGGCGGAAGCCATCAACCAGGCGGTCATCGATGTAGCAGAACAGGAAAAGAAAGGAAAGACCGGGCAAGCCATAGCTAACAGGGAAAAACGTATCCAGGTATCCAAGGCCGATGCCGAAGCGCAGGCCGGTGAGGCCGCTGCCGACAGAGACCGCCGTATCGCGATCAAGCAGGCGGACGCGCTGGCGACCGATGGAGAGAACCAGTCGGCAATTGAGATCGCCAACTCGAACGCCACCCGTTCCGAGGCTGAGGCCGAAGCGAACCGTCGTGCGGAAGTCGCGAAGAAGGTCGCGGAAGCCAGGATCGAAGAAGAAGAATACGCCGCTGAAAAGATCGCACAGATTGCCAGAGCGGATATGGAACTGGAAAGGCAGCGTGCCGAAATCCTTGTTGCGGCGGATGTCAGAAAACAGGAAATCGAGATTGCCGCCGAAGCGCAGGCGGAGAAACTCCGCCGCGAAGCCAATGGTGAAGCTGACGCGATCTACGCGAGACTTGACGCCGAGGCCCGAGGCAACTACGAGATACTGAAGTCCAAAGGAAAGGGATTCCAGGAAATAGTCAGTTCTTGCATGAACGACTCCGACTCCGCGGCGCGCATGCTGATTATAGAGAAACTTGAGGAGATCGTGGCGATGCAGACCGAAGCGATCAAGAACATAAAGATTGACAAGGTCACCGTATGGGAAGGTGGGAACGCGAAGGACGGCAAGACATCCACCGCCAACTTCCTGAGCGGAATGATGCAGAGTCTTCCCCCGCTCCACGACGTGGCCGGAATGGCAGGGATAGACCTTCCCGGATACCTCGGCAAGGTCAACGAAAACCCGCCGAAAAAAGATGCCGAAAAAGAAAAGAAGCCGGCATCTGAAAGATGAGCGGCAACGAGCGGGTTTCAAAACTCCGCGTGAACCGCGTCGGGTCGGGGCTGAGACACTCGAAGACTGTGTCCAGTACTGACCCCGAGCAAACTGCCTGAGCGACTACGCTCGCAGTCAGGCGACGCACAGGCAGGCGGGGTCTCGGAGACTTTTGAAATTGGCTCTAAATAAATCCATGGCACGCTGCGGTACCCCGTTGGCTTCATTTAGGAGAATATGTCCAGAAACCAAAAAGCATTTGTTGTCGCCGTGATAGATATTGGCGCGCACAGTGTGCGCATGGATATATTCCAGCTGGCCGGCGACAACAGTTACAGTACGCTTGAAACACTTTCGCATCCGGTCAATATCGGGGCGGATGTATTTATGGGCGGCGCGATATCCCCGGAAAACCTGCGTCTTATTGGCAGGATACTCCGTGACTTCTCCGGCAAGATGAAAGAGTACGGCGTAGACCAGCACAAGGCGATCGCCACCAGTGCGGTTCGGGAGGCCCAGAACAGGGACATATTTATCGACAGGATAAGGAACGTGAGCGGGATAGAGCCGGAAGTGCTCGAGGCCGGCGAAGAGGTCCGCATCATCTATCTTGCGGTCAAGCGGCAGATGAAAGGATACGTCTCTCTCGCCGACAGGAACGCAGTTATCTGCACCATCGGGACCGGCTCCACTCAGACTTCCTTCATATCCAGGGGCAGGCTTATGCATGCCGAAACCTTCAAACTGGGCACGCTGCGGCTTTTCGAGGAACTCGGGCAGCGTGCCGGCATGCCCCAGCTTGAAGATGTCATCGGAACCTTTGTCGAGTCGACCCTGGAAGGTGTTGCCCGGACATCGCGCTCGGAACAGCAGCGTCCTGATATATTCATCGGCGTAGGCGCTTCTGTAAGGGCCCTGGCCGGAATGAAGGGCGGAAAATCCATAAAATCCCCTGTTAACTCGATAACCCACAAACAGCTTACAAAGATTATGAGTTCGATAGATCTTCTGACTGCCGAGGAGATTGCCGAAAAATACTCGATGCCGGATGTGCTTGCCAGAACCATAAAGCCGTGCTGCAGTATAATGGACCATTTTTTCGAGATAACCCGGGCGGACAAGCTGATAGTGCCGATGATAAGTACGAGGGACGCCATAGTGGAGGATTTCATCAGAAGTCTTTCAGGGAAAGGCGCCGATGAATTTGACAGGGAGATAATATCCTGCGCGGAACATCTCGGCAACCGGTATCACTACGATGCCGAGCACGCGGACAGCGTGAGAGAAAACGCGCTCGCCCTCTTCGACGCGCTCAGGAACGAACACGGAGTGGGCGAAAGGGGACGGCTTCTCCTGGAAGTCGCGGCGATAATTCACGATATTGGCGCTTTCGTGAACAGCAGAGCTCACCACAAACATTCGCTTTATCTTATTATCAATTCCCAGCTCCCGGGCATAAGCCGCCGTGAACAGCAGATCATTGCCGCGGTCGCGAGATATCACCGAAAAGCCATGCCGAAAAGTTCGCATATCGAGTACACCTCGCTCTGGACGGAGGAGCAGGTGCTTGTAAGCAAACTTGCGGCATTGTTGCGGGTAGCCGATGCTCTGGACCGTTCGCACCAGTACTGCGTGAAGGTCATAAAGGTTGTGCGTGAAGCGGGCAACTGCGTACTCGAGGTGCCCGGCAATCCTGATCTGACCCTGGAACGGCTTGTGCTGGAATCCAAGGGGGATTTGTTCTACCAGGTATTCAATATGAAGGCGGTGCTCGCATAGCTATGGATTCAAAATACTTCATAAACCGTGAACTCAGCTGGCTGAGTTTTAATGCGCGCGTACTCGACCAGGCTGGCGACAAGGCCCTTCCCGTGATGGACAGGCTGAAGTTCATAGCGATTTTCAGCAGTAATCTGGACGAGTTTTTCATGGTCAGGGTAGCGGGTCTGCGCCACCAGTATTACGCGGCTCCCGCGAGTAGAGATCCCGCCGGTTTTACCCCGGAGCAGCAGCTCGGAAAGATCAAAAGGCGCGTCGCTTCACTACTCCGCCGGCAATACCGGTATTTCAACATGGAAATACTTCCTGCCATGGAGGGGGAAAGGATACGCATACTAAAGCCGGGGGAGATGAGTCATAACGAACTGCATAAACTCGCGGCTATCTTCGAAAAAGAAGTACTTCCCGCCGTCACGCCTGTGGCCGTGGATACCAGCCATCCGTTTCCTATTTTCAATAACGGGGCGATCGAGATTGCCGTAAGCCTGAGACCCACGGATACCGAGAACGCCAGGGTCGTCCGGGCCTTTGTCGAGGTTCCCGCCGTACTGCCGAGGTTCATCCCACTTAAGAGCGGCAGATACCGAAAGTCTCACTGCTACGTCCTGCTCGAGGATGTGATAATGGCGAATCTAGACAGGCTTTTCGGAGGATGCGAGATAGTCGACGCATTTCCCTTCAGGATTACGCGGGACATGGATTTCACTATCGACGAGGAGGACGCCGCGGACCTGCTCCAGCATATAGAGGAAAAGCTCCTGGAAAGACGCAGAAGAAAACCGATAAGACTCGAACTCCCCCGCGGTTGCAGGGGCGCTTTGGCAAGATGGCTGATACGCAAGCTGAATCTCAACGTGGCTCAGAAATACTATATCCCGGGTCCGCTTAATCTCGCTGACTTTTTCGAGCTGGTAATAAGCGAGAGCAGCCCGGAACTGGTAGAGCCGCAATGGCCTCCCGCCCAGAATCCCGCATTTGACCCCAATAAGAAGATATTCGATACTATAAAAGACAAATCTGTGGTCTCAAATTTCCTGCCTTTTGAAACCTTCGACCCCGTTGTAAGGTTCATAGAAGAGGCGGCCGAAGACCCCGATGTGCTCGCGATCAAACAAACGCTGTACAGGGTCAGCGGTGATTCCCCCGTGGTACGCGCGTTGCAGAATGCCGCCGAAAACGGCAAGCAGGTTACTGTTATCGTCGAACTCAAAGCCAGGTTCGACGAGGGCAAGAATATAGTCTGGGCAAAACGCCTCGAAGAATCTGGCGCGCACGTGATATACGGCATCGCGGGGCTGAAGGTTCACAGCAAGATGCTCCTGGTGATAAGAAAGGAAAAGGGAGTTATCAAGCGATACCTGCATCTTTCCACAGGCAATTACAACGACAAGACGGCCAGGCTCTATACCGATGTCGGGATAATGAGCGACGACCCCGACCTTTGCACGGATGCCGCGGACCTTTTCAACCTGATGACGGGATACACGGCGCGGGCGCCGGAATGGCGGAAGATGGCCGTCGCGCCTTTTGATCTCAAGGAAAGGTTCGCCATGCTGATAGACCGCGAGGCCCGGCTGAGTATCCCGCACCGCCCGGGCAGAATAATAGCAAAAATGAACTCCCTGGTAGACCCTGAAATCATAGAACACCTTTACAGTGCCGCTAAAGCGGGAGTTAAAATCGACCTTATCGTCAGGGGTATATGCTGCCTGAAACCAGGTATCGGCACCAGGAACATCCGCATAAGAAGCATAGTGGACCGCTATCTGGAACATTCGCGGATATTCTATTTCGAAAATGCAGGAGAGGAGGAAATATACCTTTCGAGCGCGGACTGGATGCCGAGAAATCTGCACCGCAGAATAGAGGCTCTTTTTCCCGTCGAGGACAGCGCGATGCGCGAGGATTTGAAGAATATTCTTGAACTCCAGCTCAAAGACAGATACAAGGCTAGAAGACTGCTTCCAAGCGGAAGGTATACCCCGCCGCCATCAAACAAGTTCATATCGACCAGAAGCCAGAAAACCACTTATGATTTTCTGGTCGATAAGAACAGGGCTCCGCGCGATTTCAGCAAACTGGATCTCGACATCAAAAAAAGCCCCGACCCCGACGTGGTTTGTTGAATATGTACCCGCGAACTTTGATTCTGGAAACCCCCCAATATAGAAAGGAAGAAAAATGAGCATAAGTTTTCGTGAAGACGCCAAGTACGCACTTTTGATCCCCACAAGCATGGGAGTGCGCCTGACCCCGATTGAAGGACAGCCGTTTCACTGCAGCAGCAATTTCAGGATGCAGGTTACCAGCGCGGAGTCAAATGTCGCAAGCGTGTCCTCTTTTCTCGGACTGCCCGTAAAAGTCCTTACGGCTTTTGTCGCGGGAAGCCCGGTTGCCAGGATGATAAAAGACGACCTCGGAAGACGTCATATGGACTATGAGGGCAAAGAGTTCGATCAGGACGGACCATGGGGATACCGCCACCAGTTCAACCTGGCCGACAGCGGCTTCGGCTCAAGGGGGCCGCGCGTACAGAACGACCGTGCGGGCGAAGTCGCCCGTGCTCTGAATGTGGAGGATTTTGATCTCGAACGCATCTTCGGAGAGGAAGGCGTCAAGGTCATACACCTTTCAGGCCTCATCGGCGCGTTGTCGCCCGAGACAGGAAAGTTCTGCCTGGAACTTGCGCGCGCGGCGAAAAAATACGGGACCAAGATCTCATTCGACCTTAACTATCGCGCGTCTTTCTGGAAGGACCGCGAGGAGGAACTTTACGCTATATTTTCGGAAATCGCCGGAGTATCTGACATACTTATAGGCAATGAAGAGGATTTCCAGCTCTGCCTCGGTATCGAGGGGCCGGAAGCCGGCGGCAAGGACCTTGCGGCTAAAATAGAAGGGTTCAAGGGAATGATCGGACGTGTCAGGGAAGCGTATCCCAATGCGAGCGTATTCGCGACCACCCTCAGGGAAGTCGTCAGCGCGAATTGCCACAACTGGGGCGCGATCCTGTCCGAAGGCGACAACTGGCACGTGGTCGAACCGCGCGGGATTACAGTACTCGACCGTATCGGCGGCGGCGATGGTTTTGTCGGCGGAATGCTCTACGCCGTGCTC
>CAZGYO010000097.1:0-8622 GCA_964530455.1 uncultured Victivallales bacterium | reverse complement strand
GGAGATAGCCGAGAGCACCGCTCCCGAACTTCTTGCCCGGCTTCCGAAGCTTGTGCCTTCTAATACGGTGGCGGGTATAATACATCCCTATTTCCACAAGTACGGTTTCAGGGAAGGCATCCCTGTTATAGTCTGGTCCGGAGACAATCCCTGCAGCCTGATCGGAGTCGGCGCCCACAGACCCGGGACGGCTGTTATAAGCCTCGGCACCAGCGATACGTTTTTTGCCGCCATGGAAAAACCGTGCGTGGACCCGCAGGGATATGGCCATGTGTTCGGTAATCCCGCCGGAGGATATATGAGTCTGATGTGTTTCACCAACGGTTCCCTTGCACGCGAAAAGGTCAGGGACGAATGCGGCGTGGATTGGGATTTTTTCGACGGCGAAGTCCTTGAGAATACTCCGCCCGGAAACGACGGCAATATAATGCTTCCATATTTTACATCTGAGACAACGCCGCTTGTAAAGGAACCGCGCGTCGTACTCCGCTCCAGCGAGGGATTTAAAAATGGAAATGTTTCGGCGGAAACAAAAATACGCGCGATAATCGAGTCGCAGGCACTGTCTATGCGCTTGCATTCCAGATGGATCAGTTCATCCTTCTCCACCTTGAGAGTCACGGGAGGGGCGTCGAGAAGTTCCGGCCTGTGCAAGGTGCTGGCCGATGTGTTCCAGGCTGAACTCCTGAAGATATCCGTCCCGGATTCCGCGGCCCTGGGAGCCGCGATGCGTGCTGCGAACGCGGAAGGCGGGTTTTCCTGGGACGAACTTGCCGCGAAATTCGCGAAACCGACGGAGAAAGTTTTACCTGAAACAGCGAACGCGGAGGTTTACGACAGGCTCCTGGATGAATACGCGGCGCTCGAGAAAGAGCTGTCCTGACAGAAAACAGTATCTTCAGGACGATACTGTTGATCACGCCAATAACCGTTTCGTGAAAATATTTTTTGCAGTTCAACCCTTCGGGTTACCGCATCGCAGCGCGGTTTCGCTTCGTTCGGGCGGCATTCTCATTTTCAGTTCGCAGTGCTTGCCACAGCTTCGTCTTGCCGCCTAGCGGCTACAGCGGGTTAAAATAAAGGATTCTAAAAATTTGAGACATGAAAGAACCGGAACTCGAAAAAAATAAAGCAAGCACGTCCGGACCGGAGAAGATTCCGGCCGCGGCCTACGATTCCGAAAGCTATTCCTCGGGCAGCGGCGAACTATCCATATACCAGAGCGACGACCGTATATTCCAGAGACAACAGTTCGGCTACGACTTCGTTGCTAAAGTCCTGTCGCATCGTTTCAGGGACTCTTTGCTCGAAGCCGAACTTGAACTTGAAAGCGGTTTGAACGCCCGAATGTCACTCCAGGCCGTCTCGAAGGATATTCTCAGATTCAGGTTCTGGAAACCTGAAGAGAATTTTGACGATACAAGCGTTATGCTTACCGGAAAAGCGGCCGGGATCGAGCCCGCACGCCTCTCGGAAAATGAACACAGCATAAACTTCAGAACGGGCGGATGCGAGTTTCGCATTGATAAATCGCCTTTTCTCCTGACTGTACTTGATGTTTCCGGCACCGAAATCATGCAGATGGACGATAGAAAAGTCGCGGGCTCTTATATGACCGGCCCCATTGGTTTTCGCACTGACGGGAATGAGCGGAGCCAGCCCTTTTTTAGCTGGAAGATGCGGAACGATGAACACTTTTTCGGACTCGGCGAAAAGTTCAATAAATGCGAAAAAAGTAGTACCTGCGCCACGATCTGGGCCAGCGACACCTGCGGGACAAACAGCAATGACATGAGCTATAAATCGTTGCCGCTGCTTTTTTCGGACGGAGGATGGGGGATCATGCTCCATTCAACGTTCCGCTCTTTCTGGGAGATAGGGACATTCTCCTATATCGGGGGCTCTTTCCTTAGCGAAGATTCCAAGATAGACCTTTTCTTTCTGCTTTCCGGGACAGTAAAGGGACTTCTCGGACTGTATACCGAGCTGACAGGGCGACCCGCAACCCCGCCGGACTGGGCGCTGGGGACATGGCTGAGCAGGTGCCAGTACAGAAGCCATCGGGAGCTTATCTCCGAGATGAGAAGGATGAGGAAGGAAAAAATTCCATGTGACGTTGTACACCTGGACCCCTTGTGGATGAAGACCCACTATTACTTTTCGATAGGCGTGGACGCCTGCGACTTCGTAAGGAACGAGACCGGGTTCCCGGACCTTGAGGACTGTTACAGACAGTACGCCGATCTTGGCTTCAATACGTGCCTGTGGGTAAATCCGTATCTGCCGGAAGGCGAACCGGTCTACGCTGAAGCGGTGTCCCGCGGCTATCTGCTCAAAGACCTTGACGGCGGGATCGCCAGGCTTTCACACGGCCAGGCGGTCGGGATAATCGACTTTTCCAACCCCGAAGCAAAAGAGTGGTGGAAAGGGAAAATAAAACGCGAACTGGAGGCGGGAGCTTCGGTCGTTAAACCTGACTACGGGGACCGTGTACCTGAAAATGCCATGTTCTACAACGGAAGGACAGGCGCGGAGATGCATAACCTTTACCTCTTTCTCTATACCGAAGCATGCTATGAAGCCGTGGAGGAGGTCTACGGAACAGGTATGGTATGGCGGCGATCCGGATACCTCGGAAGCCAGCGATATCCGGGAACCTGGTCCGGCGATGTCGAGGTCTCCTGGGAAGGCTTGCGTTGTTGCCTCAGGGCCGGCCTCTCAGCGGGAATCTGCGGCGAAGCTTACTGGTCCAGTGATATAGGTGGTTTTGTCGGGGGCAACCCGGATCCTGAACTCTATATCCGGTGGTTCCAGTTCGGCATGTTCAACTCTCTCTCAAGAATGCACGGAAATGGACAACGCGAACCGTGGTATTTCGGAGAGAAGGCCGTCGAGGTTGCAAGGGAATATTCAGAAAAACGCTACAGGCTGATTCCCTATATAAAGAAAATGGGTGAAGTCGCTGCCCGGACAGGATGTCCCATTATGAGGCATATGGCCCTCGAATTCCCCGATGAACCCAATATACATACTCTTGACGACCAGTACATGTTTGGTGACAGGCTGCTGGTCGCGCCGGTAATCAAGCCCGGCAGATCCGAGCGCACGCTTTACCTGCCGAAAGGTGAATGGGTGGATTTCGACGACAGGAACACTGAGTTCCGGGGCCCCGGGTTTGTGACAGTCGAGGCGCCGCTGGGTAAAATGCCCGTCCTCGTTTGCAAAGGAGCGGAACTACCGGTATATAAAGAGGCGCCTCAAAATCTGAAAGGCGAAGTCCCGAAAATTGTCCGCCTTTAATGAAAATTTCAGGAGAAATATTTATGAAAATCGGCGAACAAAAACTGGACAGACCCTGGGAAGACAGCAAGGAACCGAGACCATCGTTCAACGGGTTTCGCAATTCATTGGTGGATCAGGGGCGCCTGCGGGTTTCGAAAAGAGAGGACAGGAAGCGCCCCGATCTTCCTCTGCGTAAAGCTTCGGAACGTGTCAATGTTTTATACCTGATGGCCGACCAGCTTAGGGCTGATACATTCGGTTTTATGGGACACCCGTCGATAAAAACTCCGAATCTTGACCGGCTCGCCGGGGAGGGGGCGTTTCTGACCCGTTCCTACTGTTCAAGCCCGGTCTGCGCGCCTTCCAGGGCAACGTTCATGACCGGCGAATATGTCGGTAGAAACGGTGTCGTGCAGAACGGCGTCAAAATGACCGGGGACGCGGTCGTGTTCCCGAAAGTTCTCTCTGAAAACGGGTACAGGACCGCGAATATCGCAAAGGTCCACTGCGGCAGGGGTGTTCAGGATATATGGGAGTTTCACGAAGGTGTCCATGATGTCTTCGGCGCCACCAAGCCTTCGAGCGTACCTTTTGTCCCGTCGAATTATCCGGAACTCAAGTTTATCGGCGGCCATGACTGCGACAATCCCAATTGCGTTCTCTACGGAAAATATCCGGGTCCCGTCGAGACCACAAAGAGTTTTCTCTGTGCCAACGCCGCCATGAAATGGCTTTATTACCATGATGATCCGCGTCCGTTTTTCCTGCGCGTATCCTTCGATGACCCGCATCCGCCGGTAGTGCCCCCCGAACCCTTTGCCGGCATGTACTCTCCCGAAGACGTACCCGAGGATCTGCTCGAAGGATTTGAACAGAGCATTATGAACAAGCCCCAAAGCATAAAAGAGTTCAGGAAATATAAACTTTGCGACAGGATCAGCGAGCAGGACCACAGAATACACGCTGCCAGATACATGGCGCTGGTCTCACATCTGGACGCGCAGATCGGCAGGATAATAGATTACCTTGACCGAACGGAATTCTCCGCAAACACAATCGTAGTTGTTAATTCCGATCACGGCCACATGACAGGCGAACACGGGCTCAGCCACAAAGGATCTTTCCTCTTTGAAGGCGTGTGCAGAATACCCACCGTCATCCGCTGGCCAGGGAAAATTCAGCCGGGAACGAAAGTCGATGCCGTTGTCGACGCAGTTGATTTTGTGCCGACCATATATGAGATGCTCGGGGTTGAGAGTCCGGTTAAACTTCCCGGAAAGAGTTTCCTGCCTCTGCTTACAGGAGAAGCGGAAAAGATCAGAGACTATGCATTTGTCCACTGGGACGACTACGGGTTCGGGATCATCGGAAAGGAATGGAAACTCACATACTTCGACTGCGACGGGGAAGGGGAACTCTACAACCTTAATGAAGATCCCCTGGAAAAAAACAACCTGTACAATGAACCCGGATTAGCCGATAAAAAAGAAGAACTCATGAAACTGCTCATGCGGTGGCGTGAAAAATTCGGCCCGGGCCCGCCGGGCTAGCCCGTATATTTCAGAAAGCCACGGCGGTCCTGAGCACGGCTTTGCCCTTCGGGTGTTTTTTGTTGAGCCAATTTCAAAACTCTCCGTGGCCGCGCGGAGTTTTGAAACTGGCTCATAAACCTGAAATAGCATTTAGGAGAACAGGAGGTCAGGTATGTTATCAAGTGGTTGCAGACAGAAAATATACAGCCCGCTTGAACAGGTGTCTTTTTCCGGATTGCCGGAAGGGCAGGTCGAGGCGCTCGATGGAGAGGGGGAGAGATACTGGTCCGGAACAGTATCGGAATCCGCAATCTCGTTTCTAGCCGGAGGCGCTCTCGGAAACCATACCATTCTTGTAAAAGACGATGAAAACAGGCTCATCGAAACCCTCTCTTTCATTGTCGACGCGAAAACGGATATCCGGGATTCAAATAAGATCTTTTACCCCCTGTTCAAAGATCTCTACCTTACTATGATTACATCCTGCGGCGGCGACGGCGCGCAGACGATCATGGTCGAAGAAAAACTTTACAGCTATTTCATATGCTGGCTGCGCGACCATACCCACACGATGAAGGGGATGAAATACTTCTATGAGGAACTCAAAACCGGGCTGGAACTCTATGCGGATACACAGCGTTCAGATGGAATGATATACGACCGGATACGCCAGAAACAGAGCGATGCCCAGGGCTGGCGCGACTACACTTTCAGGGAAGGGGATTTTGTCAGAAATGTCTACTCCGGCAGCGACGGGACCGGGGTCCCCTATACACTCCAGCGTATACCCGTTGAAAACGATGTCGAATTCCTTTACCTGGAATGCCTCTATTACACTTGGAAAGCCACCGGTGACACCTCTTGGATGAGCAGATATCTCGACAGCGCGATAGCAGCTGTACGGTATGCCACAGGCGACAGGTACAGGTGGAGCGAAAAGTTCGGACTGCTCAAGCGCGGTTATACAATCGATACCTGGGACTTCATGCACCACGATGATGCCGCTCTTACACCCGGTGAAAACGTTTGCGACGCTGAAAAGACGAGCTTCGGCGTTATGTTCGGGGACAACACTGGAATGGCCGCCGGATGCAGGTACCTGGCGGAAATGCTTCGCGCCGCGGACAGAAAAGATGAAGCTCCGGAATTCGATAATATCGCCTCGGAACTTCTTGAACGTCTCGGAAAGATCTCCTGGAACGGCGAATTTTATACCCACCACGTCAGCGAGGATCCCTCTTTCAGACGCGATGTCGGCAACACGGACGAAAAAGCCCAGGTCACGCTTTCAAACGCGTATTCAGTAAACCGGATGATAGGGGAAGACAAAGCAAAGGCGATAATCGCCAGATACAAACGGCTGAGACAGGAGATGCCGGAAAACAGTCCCGGCGAATTCTATAACTGCTACCCGCCCTTCGAGAAGGGATTCGGAACACACGACAGAATGTGGCAGTACATGAACGGAGGGGTGTCTTCGATCGTGGCCGGAGAACTTGCAAGGGGCGCGTTCCGTTTCGGCGAGGAAGTTTACGCTGTAGATATACTCAAGCGCGTCAAGGAACTGGCAGACCGTCATGAAGGGCACCTTCACGTATGTTTCAATGGAAATCCGCGGACCAGCGCTCCGGAACGGAACTTCACTCTCATCGACATCGCGGATCTCGCGGATGTAACCACGGCATACCGCGTGGAAGGCGGGTGGGGTGACAAAGGCAATGATCTTTCCAGGCTGCCTGAAGGAAGACAGGTCTACGGCGAAGTCCCCTTTAAGACACTGGGCGCCGGCACCGGAATAGCCGGAAACACCCCGGGATACGCGAAGCAGGTGAGGATTCCCGTCGATGGAGAATATGCCTCCATTTACCTTCATCACACGATGTCCGGAGGAGATATAGCCGCACGGATGAAGCTGGTATATGAAGACGGTGAATCAGGAGAGATATTTCTGAAGAACAAAGGACAGTTGGAATCCTGGTTCATGCCGGAATCCGGCGAGATAAAACACGTTTCCCACGCGCCGAAAATGCGCATGGGCTGGCCCGAATACCAACTCGCGTGGCGGGGCGCAAATGATACCTTCGACAATGTAGGCACATATATTTGGGGCTGGAACAATCCAAGGCCCGAAAAAAAAATCAAAGAGATAGTCTTTGACGCAATGGAGAAAAACACATCATACCTGCTCCTGGGCGTCACCGCATGCGACAAACCCGTCTGGTTCCCGCAGAGCGACCTTTCCTTCGGTATTCCCGACGGCTGGGGCGCCGCGGCCGTCGTCTACGCGATTGTGGAAGGACTTGCAGGGATCGTAGATACAGGGGTCGCTTTCGACAGCGTCGAGATATCGCCGCGATGGAGTTTCGCCGACGAAAAATCCGCGAAAGCAGTCGTGAAATATCCAGCTTCGGGCGCTTACGTCGCATATACATGGGAGGAGACCGGCAAGGCCCTATCCATGCTCCTGAGTTCATCGGCGAAAAACACTGTAGTCAGAATCCCAATCCCGGAAAAGGGCGATCCCGATATAAAATTGGACGGGATCAAGGTCGATTGGGAACGCGAGACTGCCGGCGCCACGGATTATGCGAGTTTCGCGGTCACCGGCAAAGGCGTGTTCAAGATAGAATTGCATGCCGACACATTCTTCACACGTGAAGAAAAGTGATTCCGGCGTAGCTTACGCAGTGGGAAAAATCGCCGGTAAGCTGTCCGGAGCTGGTGTATTCGACGAGTTTTCCTTTCAGTTTCTCTTTTCCCGTAAACACCATCGTGAGAAGCAGAAGAAGAATTGCGTTCCTGCCGCAGATAGTGGCGCCCGTATCCGAGAGATAGGAGCTGAAGCCTTCCGGGTCAATGTCTAGGATTTTTTCGATCGCCCCTCCGTCCAGTTCTTTAAGTTTTTCAGGGATGTTTTTGATGAAAGGCGTATAGCCGAAAGATGCGCCGAAATGTGTAAAATCGGAACTGACAACCCAGAGCGTGTCTTTCAAAAAGTGCTCCTTGAGTATTTCCGCGGCGGCGGAAGCCGTATCGGTATCGAGTTGGCCGCAGACCAGCGGAACAACCGGTGTCCGGGGAAAGAGATAGTAGAGGAAAGGCAGTTCGACTTCAAGCGCGTGTTCCATCATGTGCGCTTCGTCCAGGCACCGAATCAGTCCCTTCCCGGATGCCTCGATCCGACCGACGGTCACCGTGTCCACTGATAGATTACCGAGCGGGGTCGCGCATTCACTGTATGATGCGGTCGCTATACCCTCGAACGGGAGCCTGTGGCTCGGTGAGATTACAAAGATCCTTTTGTAGTCCCGATTCCTGCACATTCCGAAAGTCTTCGCCGCTGTCGGCCCGGAATAAACGTAACCCGCATGCGGCACAAGCAGCGCACGCGGTTCCTCCTCCGGTTCAGGGATGGGTTCGGCATCCATCATCCTTCTGATCTCGGAAAGCAGTTTTTCCGGATCTCCCTCATAGAACTGGCCGGCAAATACCGCTTTCCTTGTCTTTTCGCTCATTGTTCACCCTCCTATGATAATTTTCCACTTCGATTCATTCCTGTCCAAAATAAATTTCTGAGATTATGAAAAAGTAGCTCTCCTAAGTAGTGCATATTCGAAAAGGTTTTGGATATTCCAAAACTTTCAGAATCTGCACGTAACTCATTGACTACAATGAGTTTTTATTAATACATAAAGGCTCGAAAAACTCGTGAAGATCAAGTTAAAAACAACACTTCTATGTGATTTTTGCTTCAAAAATTGCCATAACATGCTTTGTTCGAAAACACAAGAAATGGCTCTCGCAAAGG
>CAZGYO010000096.1:0-8633 GCA_964530455.1 uncultured Victivallales bacterium | reverse complement strand
TGAGCCAATCCCAAAATTCGTTGGGCCAACGCCTGCGTGGATTTCCCTGACGGCAGATCTGGCTTAATGTCAAGCGCTTGGAGTAGTCACTACGCCGTCGTACTGAACAACTTCGCATCCGCGCCGTCAGCGGAATCTCACGGATCCACGATGAATAAAACTGCCTAAACAATAAACCTTAATACGCCTATATCCATGTTTTTCTGTCTGAAAAACTGAAAATCCTTCGAAAAGAAATCTTTTATGATTGAAATCGGCGCATATCCTTTTTTATTTGCTGTACGACAACGTACACATATATTTTTCTGACAGACAAGCTGTACCGCAACATGAAGATAGTAGCCGACGACAAAATACCATTTCTACGGGGCGCGCTCGAGCCTTTCGCGGAAATCCTCTATCTGCCCGGCGCGGCCATATCGCCCGGGGACGTGGCGGACGCCGACGCGTTGCTAGTGAGGACAAGGACAAAATGCCGCGCCGAACTCCTGGACGGATCGAAGGTGAAGTTTATCGCGTCGGCGACGATCGGGTTCGACCATATCGACGCGGGATACTGCTCGGATAGAGGAATATTCTGGACGAATGCCCCGGGCTGCAACTCCTCTTCCGTTCAGCAGTATATCGCTTCCGCGCTGCTTTCGCTTGCACAGCGGAAAGGATTCAGGCTCCGCGACAAGACATTGGGCGTCGTCGGGGCGGGAAACGTAGGGTCCAAAGTTGCGAAATTCGCGAAAAGCGCCGGCATGAACGTGCTGCTCAACGACCCGCCGAGAAAAAGGCGCAAAACGAAAGCCGGGGGACAGACGGCAGATGCGGGAGAGGAGGATTTTGTCTCTATTGAAGAGATAAAGGCGGAATCTGATATAATTAGCCTTCACGTACCCCTTAACCATTCAGGCAGGGATAAGACCTGGCACATGGCGGACTCCGGCTTTTTCAGCGACATGAAAAATTCGGCGTTTCTCATCAACAGTTCAAGGGGAGAAGTGGTGGACAACTCGGCACTGTCAGATGCGCTTTTGCACGGCGCAGTTGCCGGCTGCGTCCTCGACGTCTGGGAGAACGAGCCAAACATTGACCTGGAACTGCTCCGAACTGCCGATTTAGCCACCCCGCATATCGCCGGCTATTCCGCGGACGGCAAGGCGAACGGAACGAGCATGAGCGTTCAGGCCCTGAGCCGGTTTTTCAAGCTCGGGATAGACCAGTGGCGTCCCGAAAAGGTGCCTGAACCAGAAAACACTGAGATCGGCATATCATGCTCCGACAGGGATCAGGAGGATATTCTGAGGGAAGCTGTATTCGCTTCATACGACATATCTTCAGATGATGCTTGCCTCAGGGAACAGCCCGAAGATTTCGAAAGGTTGCGCGGAGACTACCCGCTGCGCCGCGAGGGGAAAGCCTACAGGATCAAGCTTGAAGGCAGAATTGAAACGGCAAAAGACCCTTTACGGATTCTGGGGTTTAAATTTTAATTTACCGAGGCAGAGTCATTCAGCGTACTCCCCTTGCAAGCTCCATTCTTTGATTGTATGTTACCCGCTCAATTATGGAAAAATAGAACAGGAGAAACATAATGTCTGAAAAAGCTGATATCGGAATTGTCGGTCTTGCCGTTATGGGCGAGAACCTGATACTCAACATGGAAAGCAAGGGATTCACCGTCGCCTGCTTCAACCGGACAGTCGAAAAAGTCGACAGATTTATTGAGGGCCGCGCAAAAGGGAAAAAGATTCTCGGAGCCCATTCACTCGAGGAGTTCTGTTCCAAGCTCAAAAGGCCAAGGAAAGTAATGCTGATGGTCAAGGCGGGTAAACCGGTTGACGACTTTATAGACATGACAATTCCCTACCTGGATAAAGGTGATATAATCATAGACGGCGGAAACAGCCATTTCCCGGACACTACCCGCAGAACAAAGTACCTCGAGGATAGAGGTCTTCTCTATATCGGCACCGGGGTTTCCGGAGGCGAGGAAGGCGCCCTTAAAGGACCTTCCATAATGCCCGGCGGCAGCCCGGAAGCGTGGCAGCATCTAAAGCCGATATTCCAGTCGGTCGCCGCGAAGGTGGAAGACGGCTCTCCCTGTTGTGACTGGGTCGGGAGCGACGGGGCCGGGCACTACGTTAAAATGGTGCATAACGGCATCGAATACGGCGATATGCAGATGATATGCGAGGCGTATTTTCTGATGAAAAACGCGCTTGGGATGGAAGCTGCCGAGATGCACAAGGTGTTTTCGGAATGGAACAGGGGCGACCTGGACAGCTACCTCATTGAAATAACCACGGATATACTTAAGGAAAAAGACGAAGAAACCGGCAAGGCCGTAGTCGATATCATACTGGACACCGCGGGACAGAAAGGAACCGGCAAATGGACGAGCCAGAGCGCCCTGGACCTGGGATGCCCCGCGCCGACTATCGCGGAAGCGGTTTTCGCAAGATGCATCTCCGCGATCAAAGAGGAACGCGTCGAAGCCTCAAAAACCCTTGAGGCTCCCGCCGCCGAATTCAAAGGAAACCCGGCGGAAATGATAGAGGATATCCGAAAAGCGCTTTACGCGTCCAAAGTATGTTCCTACGCCCAGGGTTTCCAACTGTTGAGGCTCGCCGCTGAAGAACACGGCTGGAATCTCGACTACGGCAGCATCGCGCTGATGTGGCGCGGAGGATGCATCATCCGCGCGAAGTTCCTCGGCCAGATAAAGGACGCTTTCGATAAGAATCCGAAACTGGCCAATCTGCTTCTGGACCCATTCTTCAAAGGCATAATCGAGAACTGCCAGGAATCATGGCGCAAGGTGATATGTTCGGCCGTACAGCTCGGAATACCTGTTCCCGCGTTCTCGAGCGCACTGGCGTACTACGACTCCTACCGCTCGGCAAAACTTCCGGCAAACCTCCTGCAGGCACAGCGCGACTATTTCGGGGCGCACACCTACGAACGTGTCGATAAACCACGCGGAGAATTCTTCCACACCGACTGGGCACAGCTTGGCGGAAGCACCACCGCCGGCACATATACCGCCTGATAACAGAGAAATCCGCTTCGACAGGAACTTTCCCCGGCATAGCCCGGCCCGTTTTTAGCAGAAAACCCGGCTAACCACGTTATTTCATGAAAAATAGATATTTTATGATTAATGGCGCCGGTTCACTGGCGGAGCCGGGCCGAGCTTGCTCGGAACCGGATACGACCATTGAACCCGATTTGTTCACCCGCGCTTGCGCGGAGGGACAAAAGGGCGAAGCCCGGCGCCATTCACGCCGGAGCGCAAGCGACGGCGTGAATAGTCTGTTTATTAACGGGTTATATGAATTTTTTTTAATAACAAAATGTAATTTAAAGAAACAGAAGATTTTTTACCCGCTTTTTTTTGCGCCCGTAATTAGCATATGCCATTTCATAGGCTATGGTATTGTGCGGTACCCGAAAGGCGCGGGAGGCTTCAGGATAGATAAACAATGTGCTTGAGTTGGAAGATATTGTGAAAAGTGGCACAAACAAGCCGAAAATCGGGTTTGTCACACGGCTTTTAGCATGGGTCTGCACTTTATGTCCGGTCTGTGCTGCCGCAAGACATCTGCCGGGAACCTGGATCGGGCGTTGCGCTAAGGCATGGAAGCGGGGTCGCGCAAAACCATGTTCGGCATGCAAGGCTTATGGCAAGGTCCAAGCGAGAAAACGCGAAAAACAATCTAAAATAAGGAGAAAAGATATGGCAAACCTGCCTGAAGAAGTCAGCAAAGCATGGGATCAGCGCGAAGCGCCGGCGATTTTAACTACCGTGGACGGCGGCGGCAAACCGAATTCGATCTATGTGGGTAAAGTCGAAAAATACGGCGACGACAAGATCGTTGTGGCTGACAACTATTTCAACAAGACGCGTGCGAACATAAAAAACGGGTCGGCGGCGGCGCTTCTGTTCATAACTCCGGAACGGGCTTCATACCAGATAAAGGGCGATATCGACTATCTGACGGAAGGTCCCATATACGATGAGATGAAAAGCTGGAACGGCACGAAACATCCCGGGGTAGCGGCCGCGGTGGTCAATGTCCGGGAAGTATACAAAGGCGGCGAACAGCTTGTGTAGCTGAGTTACGGCATGGAAATTAACGACTGGGAAAGCACGTTGGGGATTCTGTTCCTCAGGCGTATGGGACTCCGTGCTGGGCAATGCGTCCTGGATTTCGGCTGCCGCACCGGGGAATACGCGTTGCCTGCCGCGAAAATCGCCGGAGACAAGGGCCGGGTCTGGGCTGTCGACAAAAATCAGGAAGCGCTGGACGAACTGGCGGACAAGGCGGCGCAACAGGATCTGGGCAACATCGAGCTTGTCAACAACAATGGCGGGTTTGAACTTGACCTGCCCCGGAACGGTGTGGATATGATCCTGATATACGACGTGCTCCACATTTTCAATCGGAAGGAACGCGGAAAACTTCTCCGGAACTTTTACAAACTCATGAATTCTGAGAGCGTTCTCTCGGTGCATCCGAAGCACACGATTGACGATATGCCCGGACAGGAGTTCGCGTCTCTTTCTAAAAAAGAAGTCGTTGCTGAAATATGCAGTTACGGCTTCGAAAAACGCGGCGAGTACCTGGGCCGACTCAACCATGACAGATCGCTTGTCGAGGGCAAGGTCTTTAATTTTAAAGTATCTTCTCCGGCTTAGCCCGTATATTTCAGAAAGCCAGTGTACTGTAGCAACCAGGCCGGCAAGGCGGAGCTGTGGTTTGAAATACTTCTTTCGATCGGGTGGTCTTCAAAAAATACCCCCCCCTGATCCCCGGGTCTTCCGACAATCTCTCTTTAAGCTCGGCTTCTGTTTTCATTTTTTGCAGGTTCCCCGCTCTTCGAGCCTACTCTTCGATTTTTAAAATTCCCTTGCATTTCGGGTAATTAGATTCTTAACCCAAAACGACCACTATATTCGGGGTTTCTCAGTCAGACATGACCAATACCTGCGGGGCATAAGGCCGCGCTGCAGTTTAGGGTTCCTCCGGTTCGGGATCGAGACGGACTCGTGGAAACAGCACCAGAGTTTCTGGTAAAAAAGCTCTTCAGAATCAAGTTCCGCTTCCGCCGGATCAGGGTTGTTCTCCGCGGATTTTTTCCCCGCTTCAAACACGGCTTCATGAACCTCCTGCCCGTCCCAGTATAAAGCAATATCTCTTCCGATATCGTGCAGAATCCATCGCTCGTTTCTCAGACGAACAGCAAAATGCCGCGAAAGCGGAACAAGTATTTTGTGGTCGGGTCTCATGGGTGCATATAAAGTGCTGTCCTTCAATTTTCTGAACCTGGCCAAGCCCTTGAACCCGTGTATCTCCCTGCCAACCTTTCGTGCAATCCTGTGGACGGACTCAACATGCGGGTCGGTATGGATTTTGTCGATCTCTTTTCCGTAAATGAAAGCTTTCCGGATATAGCCCAGCAGAGCCTCTTCATAGCCGCCCTCCCCGCTAAGGGCGCACAGACCTATATTCCGTATTGCGCTTCCTGAAAGGTTTTCTTCAAGATAACTCCAGTAATCACGAGCCTTCTCGCGATCAGTGTCAATCCGGACTGTCTCCGAAAAAAGAGATGGCTGACACTCTCCACTGGAGATTTCCGGAACAGGGGAATTCGGCTCCAGGGACGCGGCAACACTGAGAAGACCCTCGAAAGTTCCGTCATAAAACACTGAGGGGCCGATACCGTTCATGAGGCAGCTTCCGCCGCAAACAGATCGGGTTGCGTCATCCCCGATCCGGAACGGGAGGAATCCGACAAAATTCTTCTGAGCATTTCAGGACCGGGAATTCTTCCTCCTCCCTGGTATATCCCGTCAACTTCTATAAAATACTTCGCCCTTTTCAGCGCTACTCCAATCCTGCGCAGGTCTTCCGGCCGGATGCGCGAATGTTTCCTGGCGGCGCAAATGCGTTTTGCCGACCGCACCCCGATCCCGGGAACACGCAAAAGCATCCTGTAATCCACCCTGCATATGTCCACAGGGAAACGATGGAGGTGACGGAGCGCCCAGGCCGCTTTCGGATCAATCTCGGTGTCCAGGTGCGGTGAGCCCGGTGATAAAAGTTCACCCGCCTCAAAATCGTAAAAGCGCATCAGCCAGTCCGTCTGGTAGAGCCTGTGCTCACGCAGAAGCGGCGGACCTGTAAACGGAACAGGAAGCCTGCTGTCCTCGTTGACGGGAATGTACGCTGAATAATAAACCCTCTTCAGCCCGTATGAACGGTAGAGCGCCTGTGAAAGAGTCATTATGCTGTGGTCGTTCTCAGGAGAAGCGCCGATTATCAGCTGAGTACTCTGCCCCGCGGGACTGAATGCCGGGGGCTTTTTTCTTCTTCTTCGCTCTTCAATATATTCAGAATACGCCGATCCTATATAACCCATCGGCTTCAGAATGGCTCCGCGCTCCTTTCCGGGCGCCAGTAGCCGAAGAGACTTCTCGCTGGGAAGTTCTATGTTCACACTCAACCTGTCTGCCAGAAACCCGGCTTCCGCGCAGAGAGCCAGATCCGAACCGGGAATTATCTTCAGATGTATGTAGCCGCCGAAAGAATGGTCTCTGCGCAGACTCCGGGCGACTTCCACCATCCGTTCAAGTGTGTATTCCGGACTTCGCTCCACTCCGGAACTGAGAAAAAGACCCTCAATACAGTTCCGCCTGTATAACTCCACGGTCAACCCTACCACCTCCCGGACAGTAAAGGACGCTCTCTCTATATCGTTGCCGCGGCGGTTCACGCAGTAAGCGCAGTCGTAGATGCACCTGTTCGTGAAAAGTATCTTGAGAAGTGAGACGCAGCGCCCGTCGGATGTCCAACTGTGGCAGATCCCTCCCGGAGAACTGTTCCCGATACCCTGCAACGGAGCCGGGCGTCGGGCGCCGCTCGACGCGCATGAAGCATCGTAGCGTGCGGCGCCGGAGAGAATCCTCAGTTTCTCCATCACATTCATGTCAAGGGCTCCGGGTATAAACTCAACATAATCCTAACCTTCAGTGAACCACGTCTGGGTCGGGGCTGAGACACTCGAAGACTGTCCAGTACTGACCCCGAGTAAACGGGGTTTGCTAAATATGTACCTGCCGCCCAAAGGACTGCCAACGCGGTCACGCGGAGTTTTGAAACCGGCTCTATTAGCTGTTTTTCAAGAAAAAAACGGTCAGGCGTTCTGTTTGAGCGACTGTGTTTCCGTGAAAACTATTTCCAGGGTATGCAGAAGACTGTCAAGACCAAGCGGTTTCTGAAGAAAAGCATCCAGATCGTTCATCCAGAAATCCCGGCTCATGTCATCTTCAATATAGCCGCTTATCCCGATGACCGGAAGTGTGTTCCCGTAGATGCGGCGGATCTCGCGCGTGAACTCCAGTCCATCCATGTCCGGCATGGAATAGTCCGTGATAACACAGTCCACGGGAACTGAATCCAAAACCTTCAAGCCTTCCAGAGGATTGTCGGCGCTGAAAACCTTGTACTTGCCTGTCTCGGTCTCAAGTGCGCTCTTCACGAACGTAGAGACCAGAGACTCATCATCGACTACCAATACTTTCTTCAAATGTCCCGAATTTCCTTTCTTCATCTTAAAAAAACTTGGAAACCAATTTGCACATATTCAGTGAACCACGTCGGGGTCGGGGCTGAGACACTCGAAGACTGTCCGGTACTGACCCCGAGCAACGGGGTTTGCTGAATATGTACACCAATTTCAAACTTTGATGGTTTTATGCAAATTGCAAAATAATAACGGTAAAAAACTGGCTAAATCAACAATATTTTATTTTAGAGCCAGTTTCAAAATAAAAGCGCACGGAACCCTGAAGCCCGTGCGCTTTTGTTGTTTACAACCGGAACGGAGCGATTACATCATTCCGCCCATTCCGCCCATTCCACCCATTCCGCCGCCGCCGCCGGCTGGCATCGGGGGCTCCTTCTCGGGGATCTCGGCGATCATGCATTCCGTGGTCAGAAGCAGACCGGCGATGGACGAGGAGTTCTGCAGCGCGCTGCGGGCAACCTTGGTCGGGTCGATAATACCGGCTTTAAGCATATCGGTATAATCTCCCTTCGCGGCGTCAAACCCTTCAACACCCTTCTTCGATGCGACTTCGCGCACAACAATATTTCCTTCGTATCCACCATTGTCCGCGATCTGTTTGAGCGGCTCTTCGATGGCTTTGAGGACTATGTCCCCGCCGATCTTCTCGTCGCCTTCAAGGCCAAGAGACTTGATGGCCTGACCGGCACGGATCAATGCTACCCCGCCGCCCGGCACTATGCCTTCCTCGACTGCGGCGCGCGTCGCGTGCAGTGCGTCTTCGACACGGGCTTTCTTTTCCTTCATCTCGGTCTCGGTGGCAGCTCCCACATTTATGACCGCGACACCACCAGCAAGTTTGGCAAGACGTTCCTGGAGCTTCTCGCTGTCGTAGTCCGAGGTCGTCTCTTCGATCTGCTTGCGGATAAGGTTTACGCGGCCGATTATGTCGGACTGTTTTCCTCCGCCTTCAACAATCGTCGTGTTTTCCTTGTCAATCGTCACGCGCTTGGCTTTTCCCAGCATCTCGGCGGTGACGTTTTCAAGCTTTATCCCGAGATCCTCGGTAATGC
>CAZGYO010000095.1:0-8636 GCA_964530455.1 uncultured Victivallales bacterium | reverse complement strand
TTCAAGAAGCATCTGAGAATCCAGTCTATCCCCCCAGCTTAACGGTTACGTAAAAATCGCTCCTAAGGATAAAAAAGTCCGTCTATGAAGAATAAAAATCCTCTTTATCAACTACTTAGCACAACCCGACCACAATCAGCAGAAATTGGCTCTTATATTTGAAATTGGCTCATAAGCTGGTTTATTGTGTTTAATGTAGCGGATTCGCGAAAATCTTGCTTTTCAAGCCTCAGCAGGGGGGCGGGCCGCATCCGGCAAAAAGAAGGAGGAGTTCATGGTTGAGTCAAGTGGCGCACACAAAGACAACAGCCGCCATAATTCTGAACTTAAAGCGCGGGAAATCTTCGATAACGCCCCAATCGGCATCTTCAGATCCACCCCGGACGGACGCATAATTTCCGCCAATGCCGCATTGGCAGCGATGTTCCGGTACGACAGCCCGGAAAAAATGATTAAATCGGTCACAGACATCGCTACCCAGGTTTACGCCGATCCCGCCGACCGCGAGAAATTTAAGCGGCTGCTCGAGGAGAATGGCAAGATCACCAATCACGAGGCTCGGTTCAGATGCAAGGACGGAACTGAAATATGGGGATCAATAAATGTCAGCACGATACCGGATGAAAACGGGGAAATCATCGCTTACCAGGGCTTCATAGCGGATATTACGAAACAAAAACAGGCCGAAGAGGCGCGGCGTAAAAGCGAGTCTTTCACAAGGACGGTCATGGACCACCTTCCCATAGGCATAGCAGTGAACTCGGTGGACCCTGATGTGGAATTCAGCTACATGAATGAGAACTTCCCCAAAATCTATCGAACCACAAGAAAAGCCCTTTCGAAGCCGGGCGCTTTCTGGGATGTTATCTATGAAGACCCTGTCTTCAGAGAAAAAATCAAAAATAAAGTAGTTGAGGATGTCAACAGCGGTGATCCCCGGCGAATGACCTGGGAGGATGTGCCTTTTACCCGGGACGGTGAAGGCCCGTTTTACATTTGCGCCCTGAATATTCCGCTGGAGGATAAGCAGGCGATGATCTCCACGGTCTGGGATGTTACCGAGCGCAAACGCACTGAAGAGGCATTGCGTGAGAGCAAAGAAAATTTGCGCGCAACGCTTCAATCCATCGGCGATGCCGTTATTTCAACCGATATGGACGGTCTTGTGTCAGCGATGAATCCGGTGGCGGAATCTCTTACCGGCTGGACTCGCGAAAAAGCAATCGGCAAGCCGCTGAAAAAAGTATTCAGAATCATCAACGAAGAAACCGGAAATACGATCGAAAGCCCAGTAGACAGCGTGCTGAAAACTGGAAATATTATCGGACTTGCCAATCATACGCTGCTGATTGCCAGGGACGGCCGGGAAATCCCGATAGCCGACAGCGGTGCGCCGATCCGCAACGATGCCGGCGAGATCACCGGCGTGGTGCTGGTGTTCCGCGACCAGACCGAAGAACGCGCGGCACGCAAGGCACTGTAAGAGAGCGAAGCGAAATTCAAAAATATTTTTTATAATCATACCGCGGTGAAGTTGATAATAGACCCGGATAACGGCAATATAATCGAGGCTAATAAAGCGGCTTCTGAATTTTACGGATGGTCTGTCGAAGAATTGCTGCGGATGAATATTTATGCAATCAACACACTCACACCGCCGGAAATTAAAAAGGAAATAAAAAGGGCAAAAAGCCTTAAAAAGACCCAATTTGAATTCAAACATCGCAAAGCTGATGGGGCGGTTATTGATGTCGAAGTCTTCAGCAGCAAGGTTATGATCGAAGGCAAAGAATACCTGCATTCAATCATTCACGATATCACCGAACGCAAGCAGGCGGAGGAAGCGCTGGAAAGACAATACAAACTTTTGAAAATTGCCGGTGAAACAGCCAGATTCGGTGGTTGGAATGTTGACCTGAAGAAAAACATCTCTACGTGGTCTGATGCGGTTGCAGATATTCACGAGGTGCCGCACGGCTACGCGCCCCCCGTAGAGGACGGTATTAATTTTTATGCACCTGAATGGCGGGAAAAAATATCTAAGGTTTTTACAGATTGTGCAAAAAAAGGCATCCCCTACGACGAGGAAATGGAGATCATTACTTCAAAAGGAAACCGCGTATGGGTACGAACTATCGGCAGAGCGGTTAAAGATGAAAAGGGCTCAATCATCAAGATGCAGGGCTCGTTCCAGGATATCACCGAGCGCAAGCGGCTTGAGAATGACCTGCGCATAAGTGAGAATCGCCTCAATCTGGCGATGGCTGTTAAAAATGAAGGCATCTGGGACTGGAACCCGGTCACCAATGAAACCTTTTTCGACGACCGCTATTACACCATGGCCGGTTATGCACCCAACGCCTTCCCACAGAATTTTGCTGCCTGGAGAGCCCATGTGCATCCCGACGATCTGCCCCACTGCGACAAGGAGATAAGAGCTTTCCTCGCCGGACAGTCTGAGCGTTTTGATATCGAGTTCCGCTTCGAACGCCAGGACGGTTCATGGATGTGGATACGGGGACTCGGGAAGATTGTTGAACGGAACGCTGACGGTTCGCCGCTGCGCGTGATCGGCACGCATACCGACATCACCGAACGCAAGCAGGCGGAGGAGCGTATCGAGCACCTGCTTCTTGTCCTGCGCGCGATTCGTGACGTAAATCAGCTTATCACCCATGAGGAGGACCGAGATGAATTGCTGCGGAAGTCGTGCGATATTCTAATTTCGACGCGAGGCTACCGCAGTGCCTGGGTGGCGTTGCGCGATGCGGACGGCAAACTCGAATCCGTAGCTGAATCCGGGATCGGTGAGGATTTCGCAGTCCTGCGCAAAGCCATGCAGAAGGGGAAATGGCCCGAATGCTGCCGAAAGGCTTTGGAAAACCCGGACGGTGTCGTGGCGATTGCGACCCCCGTGCTCAATTGCAAAAAATGCTCACTGTCCCACAGCTACCGTGAAACCGCCGCCCTGGCCGGAGCACTGCGCCACGGCGAACATGACTACGGCACCATGGTTGTCGCCCTGCCCGCCGGAATGGCTGATGATCCTGAGGAGCAGTCCCTGTTCCACGAACTGGTCGGCGATGTGGCCTACGCACTCTACGCTATGGAAAGCACGAAACAGCGGCGCGAGGAAGAAACTAAATTCCGATCCTATGTCGAAAACGCTCCATACGGCATCTTTATTTCCGACAGTGAGGGACACTACATTGATGTCAATCCAGGTGCCTGCGACATCACTGGCTACTCCAGGGAAGAGTTGTTGGGCATGAGCATCCCGGACTTGCTCGCACCAGATTCCCGAAAAGAGGGTGCTCAGCATTTCCAAACTTTGGTCGAATCCGGCCGCAGCAACGGCGAGTTCGGTTTCGTCCGGAAGGATGGCGAACTCAGACAATGGCACGTCCTGGCACAAGAATTGAGCCCTGACCGTTTTCTGGGGTTCGTTGAGGACATTACCGAGCAGAAAGCACGGGAAGAACATATTTCATTGCTGGGTAGGATGCTTGATGCGGCTCCAGCATGCATCACCATCCACGACACCGACGGGCATTTTATCTTTGCCAACACCAAAAATATCGAGCTGCATGGCTATGATAGTTTGGAAGATTTTTTAAAGGTCAATCTGCACGATCTGGATGTACCCGCCAGCGAGACCTTGCTTGCCGAACGCTTCCGAAAAATCGCCGAGGATGGAGAAGCCCGATTCGAGGTTGCACATTACAAAAAAGACGGCTCAACCTTCCCGCTTGATATTGTAGCAAAGCAAATCAAATGGGAAGGCCACCCCGCCATCCTAAGCATTGCCACGGATATAACCGAACGCAAGCAGTCAGAGGAGGCTCTTGCCGAAAGCGAAGAACATCATCGCGTGCTGTTTGACCAATCCCGCGAAGCCATGATGACGCTCACGCCGCCTTCGTGGCAATTCACCTCAGGCAATCCGGCGGCCCTGGAGCTGTTCGGGGTGTCCAGCCAGGCAGAGTTCCTGAATCTCGGCCCCTGGGATACCTCACCCGAAGTTCAGCCCGACGGTCGCCCATCGGACCAGAAGGCTCGGGAGATGATTGAAACCGCCATGCTCAAGGGATCCCAGTTCTTTGAGTGGACGCACCAAAACATGGACGGTGAGCCAATTCCCTGCACAGTCCTTCTCAATCGAATGGATGTAGGCGACGAAACCTTTCTGTTAGCCACGGTCCGCGATATCTCTAAACTCAAACGAGTCGAATCGGAGCGTGAAGAGCTCCAGACACAACTTGCACAGTCTCAGAAGATGGAGTCGGTGGGTCGACTGGCCGGTGGGGTGGCGCATGACTTCAACAATATGCTGAGTGTTATCATCGGCAATGCGGAACTGGCGCTGGGCAGGATTCCGCCGGATGATGCTCTGCGTGCGGATCTGAAGGAAATTCTCAACGCGGCCGGGCGTTCCACCGACATCACCCGGCAACTCCTGGCTTTTGCCAGAAAACAGACCATTTCGCCGGAGGCGCTTAATCTGAACGACACCGTGGAAGGGATGCTCAAGATGCTTCGCCGGCTCATCGGTGAAAACATTGATCTCGCATGGCAGCCCGGGAAAAACCTCACTCCCGTCAAGGTTGACCCGTCCCAGATTGACCAGATACTCGCCAACCTCTGCGTAAACGCCAGGGACGCCATCACAGGAGCGGGCAAGCTAACCATCGAAACCGGCAATGTCAGCTTTGATGAGCAATACTGCGCAATTCACGCAGGGTTCACCCCGGGCGACTATGTCATGCTGGCGGTCAGCGATGACGGCTGCGGGATGGACAGGGAAACCGTCGAAAATATATTCGAACCGTTCTTCACCACCAAGGGAGTGGGTAAGGGCACCGGACTGGGCCTTTCCACCGTGTACGGCATCGTCAAGCAGAATGACGGTTTCATCAATGTGTACAGCGAGCCGGATCAGGGCACGACATTCAAAATATATCTGCCGTCACATGGCGATGAAAAAGCGGAAGCTAAAGCGCGTGAGTCAACAGAGATACCTGCCGGTAAAGGCGAAACCGTCCTGATCGTCGAGGACGAAGCCTCGATCCTGGACCTGGCACAAACCATACTCGAAACTCTGGGATACAATGTCCTGGCCGCGGCCACCCCCGGTAAAGCGACAGCTCTTGCGAAAAAACATAGCGGAGATATCCACCTGCTGATTACCGACGTGGTCATGCCCGAGATGAACGGAAAAGACCTGGCGGCAAAACTGAAAACAAGTTATCCCGATCTCAAGGTCCTGTTCATGTCCGGATATACCGCAAACGTCATCGCACATCAGGGCGTGCTCGATGAAGGCGTGAATTTTATACCGAAACCGTTTACCACCATGGACCTGGCAATAAAAATCCGGGAGGCACTGAAAGAGGTTTAGCGGTAGCGGGCGGGAAAACGATATTTTCGAAATTGTCGATAATATCGAAAGCCCCGCCCCGCTCGACTGACTGACGGACGGACAGATGGCCGGAAGGTCTTGACCGCCTGGCAGCCGGTGAAATTGATCTGATGCCGGACGTGGCATACAGTAAGCAGCGGGAATTACTGTACAAGTTTCATAATGAACCGGTCTTGTCTGATTGGGTTCAAGTTTATGCGAGGAAAGGAAGCGGTATTCATTAGCTATTTTCAACTGCTTTCTCAGCTTGAATCCTGTTCCAACGGCGGTATTTTCTATATATGATTCCCTTTGCAACAATGAGGATTTTTAAACCTTCACCCAAAAGGCAAAGCCATGGCAGCACATCGGGCTTACCGTTAAGCGTTTGCGGCAGTTACTACAACATCATGCTGAACAGCTTCGGACCCGCGCCGCACTGGCTTCGTGAAACAACCGGAACAGCGGCATGGCTGTTTGCGTTTGTGCTTCTCGCGGTGCTGGCATTTTCTTCGGGATGCGGAAAAAAGGGTGACGGGAAAAGCGACGGAACCGGAAGCACGGAACGCCGAGCGCCGGAGACTTCCGAGTCCCGTGACGTTCCCGCCCGCAATTTTCATCGCCCGGTTTTAACGAGAAGCAACCCCGACCAGGGCGCGGGAACCTTGTCTGTAAAGCTTGTTACTGACAATATTCGATACCAGTTGAAGGGTTCGGAGGACTTCGAAGTCACCCCGGACAGCCTCGCCTCCAGGATAAAGCCGGACGGCAGGAAAATTCTCTGGAACCCCAATTGGATATATCATGGAATCGGCGGGGTTCGCATTCCGGCATGCGCATTCTCTCCCGATAAAAGCGTATTCGCAGTGCTTGAAAACTTCGGGGGCCCCGACGGTCCGTACGGCTCCCACATTATTCTTTTCGAGACATCCGGGTGGCACATCCTCCAGATATACCGTCTTCCCGACAAAAAGGCGATAGCCCTTGATTTCAGCGGTAACGGAAAGCGTATCGCGCTGCATGCCGAGAAACAACCCGGGCTCAAAATGCCTCCGTCAATAATACTTATGAATATTACTTCGGGGGATCTGGTCCAGGAAAGGCAAATCCCCGAAAAGGAATTGCGGTCGATGCTCATGCATCGCCGCCGGATATTTTTCACAGCGCAAAACGAGGATTCGGTGTACGCAATCGATATTAATGTCCCTGAATCCGGGCTGACCTCATACAACTGCGGCATAAGCGGCGGCCATCTTTCTCTGGACAAGCCCGGGAATGAACTCGCGGTGTCCGGCCCGGGAAAGACGGTAGTTCTCGACCCGGAAACAGGATCGCCCGTCCGCGAGATTAAAACACCCGCGGAATATGTCCCGGAACATGTTTTCTCGATCCGTGAAGGCTACGTCTTTTCAGCAGCCGGAAAAGAGACGACCGTCTTCAGAAAGGGAATAAAGCGGATTCTAAGCCAGGCAGGCGGAAAAGTCGTCGCGCTTTTCAGGAACAGGAACGAACTGCTTGTAAGCCACGGGATAAGAGACGAGATATCGCTTTTCCGGCTTCCCGACCTTTCTGAAATTGTGCGTTTCGAGCCGGCCCGCACGAAACCTCAGACCCGCGGCGGGAGCGTGGTTTACGCCGCTTTTCTCGAAGATCACGGAAAATACGCGCTGCTCGATGACAAGGGAAACTTTTATCTTTACTGGCAGCCGGGAAAAAAGTGGCGGAAGGAACTGATCTTCGAGCCGGAAAAATAGAGCCAATTTCAAAACTCTCCGTGACCGCGCAGCCACGGAGAGTTTTGAGATTGGCTCAATAAGCTATTTTATTGTGTTTTTGTGGCTGATGTCACGGATTCACGTGGAGGTAATAATGACAGACAGAGAAATACTGCGTCGGCTGGCTTCGGATGTCGTTGACATCGCTGATGACCCCGTCCAGCAGGAAAAGATTGACGCCTGGAAAAAATGCAACAGCCTGGCCCCTGAACGGCCGATGCTCTGGATCACCGAGATACCGTGGGGTGAATTCGCAGATGACGTCGAGGAACTGAACTGCGTGTGCGCGGAGAAGAGGAACCGGGACATAGAGTTTGAGTTTCGGCGCAGGATATTCATGCACCGGCGCCTGCCCTGCGACGAAGTGATCGACGGCGTCTTCTACCTCCCAAAAAGGATTGAAGGCCTGGGTTTCGGGGTGGATATAAGCGAACAGCAGATCGAGCACGGAAGCGGGACTTACATAAGATCGCACCACTATGAACCGGTAATATCCGGGTTTGAGGACATCGAAAAGGTAAGGATCCCGAAGGTGGTTTACCACGAAGAAGAAACATTGCGTGAAAAGGAATATCTTGAAGGCATTTTCGGCGATATTCTGAAGATCGAACTCCAGGGCCCGCGCCAGAGCTGGTTCCCGGCATGGGACATGATAGTTCGCTGGACCGGCGTCACGGAATCGCTGATGGCCCTGATGGAAAGACCCGAATACATTCACGCGCTGATGCGGAGGGTTACAGATTCCATGCTCTCCAGAATGGACCAGCTCGAGGAGAAAAACCTTCTGGACTATCCGCATCCGCTGGCACGCGTCGGTTCAGGCGCGGCAAGCTATACCGACGAACTTCCCCAACCTGACGCGGATCCGGAACACATACGCGGCATCGATCAGTGGGGCGGCGCCACCGCGCAGATATTCGGAGAGGTATCTCCGGGGATGCACGAGGAGTTTGCCCTGAACTACGAAAACGAGGTTATGAAGCGTTGCGGGCTGAACTATTACGGCTGCTGCGAGGGGCTCCACGACAAGATGGAACTTATGGCGAAAATACCGCGGCTCAGAAAAATATCAATCAGCCCGTGGTGCGACGTCGCGAAAGCCGCCGAAAACGCAGCGCGGAAATACGTTTTCAGCCACAAACCCTCTCCCGCGATTCTCGCGGAGGACAAGTTTGACGTCGAAAGGGCCAGGCGTGACCTTACAGAAAGGCTTGAAAAGTCCGGTGACATGCCCTGCGAAATAATAATGAAAGACATAAGCACCGTCCGCGGAGACGTGGCCCGCGTCATAGCGTGGTGCGAAATGGCATACGACCTTGTCAGGTCTCAGTCCTGACCCGTTCCAGCGGCGAGTTTCCGGGCCTGACTCATGTTTTAAGCCTAAGGCTTTTTCTATAAACATGTTACAAATATCCATAAATAAAAAATGGCCGAATCCGCGAAGTCCGCAAATTGTATTTCGC
>CAZGYO010000094.1:0-8659 GCA_964530455.1 uncultured Victivallales bacterium | reverse complement strand
ACGATGTCTCAGCGGGACTGCTGATCGTCGAGGAGGCGGGCGGACGCGTCAGTGATTTTTCGGGGAGGAACGGGTATCCTGAAAACGGCACGCTGGCGACAAACGGCCTTATACATGAAGGCGTGCTGCAGGTGTTCAAGCCTTTTATCCTTAATCCGTGATATTCGCGCAAAAAGAGCCTGCCGCCCAAAGAGACTCCCAACGCGGTTCGCGCGGAGTTTTGAAACCGGTTCAATTGATACCGGGCTGTTGAAATTGCGGATATTGAACCTACCTTTAACTGGTTGGCGACCGCTTTGCCATGAACATGGAAAATATCCTAAAACGGAAGGTAGATTCTGATATGCTGAAAAAACTCGAAAAGAACGCTGCGTCAAAAGGACGCAGAGGACCGGTTGTCCTGGTGATAATGGATGGTGTGGGATTCGGAAAATACGACGAGGGAGATGCGGTGCTGAATTCCTTTACCCCAAATATGAACCGCCTGCTGGAAAACTGTCCTTCGACGCGACTCAAAGCGCATGGTAAAGCCGTGGGCCTTCCCAGCGACGGCGACATGGGAAACAGCGAAGTGGGGCACAATGCCATCGGTTGCGGACGCGTTTTTTCACAGGGCGCAAAACTGGTGAACGAGGCGATATCTACGGGAAGTCTTTTTGACGGCGAGGTCTGGAAGGAGGTCTGCGACCGCTGCCTTGAGAACGCAAGCGCTCTCCATTTCATAGGCCTCTTTTCAGACGGCAACGTACACAGTAACATCTCGCATCTCAAAGCGCTTCTGGAGAAGGCCGGTGAAGCGGGAATTAAGAAGGTGATGGTCCACGCGCTGCTCGACGGCCGGGACGTTCCCGAGACATCCGCCCTGGACTATATAGATCCGTTCGAGGAATTCCTTTCCGAGCTTAATTCGAAGGGCGAACGCGAATTCCGCATTGCTTCCGGTGGTGGCCGCATGGCGATTACCATGGACCGTTACGGCGCGAACTGGGACATGGTCAGAAAAGGCTGGGATACGCATGTGCATGGTAAAGGAAGATATTTCAAGAACGCGCATGAAGCGATTTCGACTCTGCGAGAGGAGACCGGCGCCATAGACCAGGATCTTCCGCCTTTTGTGATTTCCGATGACGGCGAGAAACCCGTGGGAGCCGTTCAGGACGGGGACGCGGTGGTGTTTTTCAACTTCAGGGGCGACCGCGCGCTGGAAATAAGCGCCGCTTTCGAGGAGGATGATTTCGATAAATTCGACCGCTCTCCGCGTCCCGATGTCCTGTACGCCGGAATGATGCAATACGACGGTGACCTGAAGGTCCCCAAAAAGTATCTGGTCTCGCCCCCCTCAATAGACCGTACCGTGGGGGAATATCTCTGCGCGTCCGGCGTGAAACAGATGGCCGTAAGCGAGACACAGAAGTTCGGACATGTGACGTACTTCTTTAATGGAAACAGATCCGGTTACTTTGACAGAGAACTGGAAACATACATCGAAGTCACTTCCGATATCGTGCCCTTCGAACAGCGACCGTGGATGAAGGCAGGGGAAATAACCGACGAAGTCTGCAAGGCCGTCATTGACGGCAAAAATGATTTCATCCGCGTGAACTACCCTAACGGCGATATGGTCGGGCATACCGGCATCTACCAGGCGGCGCTCGTGGCAGTGGCATCGCTTGATCTTTGTCTTGGCCGTGTAATAAGCGCGGTAGAAAAGGCCGGAGGGGTGCTTGTTCTAAGCGCAGACCACGGAAATTCGGAAGACATGTACGAACACGATAAGAAGACCGGGGAGATACTCAAAGACGATAAAGGCGTTATAAGAAGAAAAACAAGCCATTCGCTGAATCCCGTTCCGTGCATTGTTTTCGATCCCGAATTCAAAGACGAGTACAGCCGTAGTCTCCGTGAAGGGCTCGGCATTAGTTCACTTGCCGCGACCTGTATCGAACTTCTCGGCTTTCAGGCGCCTGAAAACTATGACCCGTCCGTACTTGAATGGAAATAATTTGGAATCTGATGGCTTATTTACTTGAAGATTCGTCAGGCATGCCTATATTAACACTCTATTATTGTTATTGTAAACAGTTTTTAACGAAAGGGACGTGAAAATGAAGAGGACTTTGGCTTTTGCGGCTGGAATCGTGTTTTTAATGGGAATCTGCACAGGACTTCTCGCTCAGGATGATGATCCGTTCGGCGGAACCGGCGGCGACGATCCCTTTTCAGGCAGTGTCGGAAATGTCGAAACCGACGAGAAATCCGACGATGTCCAGGATCAGCCGGCAACGAAAATCGCTGAACCCGCGGCCGGAGATGAAAAGAAGCCGGCCAAAGAAGAACCTGCTGAAAGAAAAAAAGGGTTCTGGGCCTGTCTTGGAAGGTGCGCCTATGCAAGCGTCATGTACCTGCCCAACAGGTTGATGGACGCAACGGATGTTTTCTCAATGGAAATGGGAGTGGGTCCGGAAGTTGGAATGCACGTGATGGTCACCCGCTGGGCGTATTTCGGCGGAGCTTACGGCGACAAATATGTGGCGGCAAAGGCTTTCAACCGGCAGTACGGCGGCGGCTATTCCTCCGGATGGGATCTGGGAGCGCTGTGCTGGAGGCGTGAAGAGCGTTTTTTAGATGAGACAGGAAGCTATGACTGCCGTCTAAGAGAATATATCGTAAAGAATGATCGAATCCCAACCAGTTCAATGCCTTCAGAAGACGTTTTTGCCGAACGCAAACTCGATTTCTGGGCGATCGGGGCCGGCGGCGGCTGGCTTTTTCCGGTAAAGGTTCAGGTTCATCCTGCCGATATCGCCGACCTGGTGACGGGCATTTTCTTTGTCGACCTGATGGACGATGATCTCGAGGATACCGCTATATGCAGGATTCCTTATGAGAAATAAGAACCGCTAATCGGAAATTGGCTCTTTAACAAACCGCTTCTGTTAACCGGCTGCCGCCGGCATCAGAGCTGGGCGATAGAAAAAGATAACGGCGCCGGATTTTTCCGGCGCTTTTTTTTTCTCAATTCGTTTTACTTTCCGGCTTGCCGGAAATAGATTATCCCGTACGTGGATCCGTGAGATTCTCCTGACGGTGCCAGATGCGAAGGTATTCAGCGCGACGGCGTAGTGACTGCTCTAGGCACTTGTTGGCGAGATAGATCGGGCGTCAGGCAAATCCCCGCAGGGCATTGGCCCAACGAATTTTGAAAGTGGCTCAATAACCTGTTTTATTGTTTTTTTTTGCTGATGTCATGGATTCAGGCCGTACTTAAAATCCAGTCTTTTGAAGCGGGGCGCGAAAGCTTTTCCGCTTGGAATAAGCGTGAAAGGATTGACGGAATCCTGTTTCAAAGACTATTCAACGCGGAAGGATTTCACATGTTGATAAATATCCCTGAATACCGGGTTTCGCGCAGGCGCGGATTCGTCTATTGCCGGATTGCGCTTTTATTTTTTGCGGCATGTATTCTGTTTCCGGCGCAAGTTCCCGCTGATACGGACCTGGATGACGAAGATCCGCTTCCCGGAGAGACCCTTCTCGATGATACCGAGAAGGGATACCAGTCGGTCTACCTTTTTATGAACGTGCTTCAACTTATACGCAAGAACTATGTAGATGCGGAAAAAGTCTCATATCCGTCTCTTATCAACGCCGCCCTTGCAGGCATGTTGCATGAACTCGATCCTTTCAGTTCATATATGCAACCGGACGACTACAGGAAGATGGTGGACGACGCCGAAGGAAAGAACGGTTTCGGAGGTCTCGGAATACACATCAGCATACGCACCCCCGGAACAGGCCTTGAAGTAATTGCCCCCATGGAGGGTACCCCTGCTTTCGAGGCGGGGATTCAGCCTGGGGATATAATCACCAGCATTAACGGCCATTCCACACGTTTCATGACTCTGGATGGCTGCGTGAAGCTTCTTAAGGGAGTGCCGGGGACAAAGGTCTATCTGAGTATTTTTCGGAAGACCGAAGACAGAACCTTTGATGTGGAAGTAGTCAGGGCCAGGATAAGACCGGTCAGCGTCCGAGGCGCCAAGATAGTAAGAGGTGGCGACATAGGCTATTGCCGCATTACTCAGTTCAATATTCCCACTGCCCGGAAGCTTCAGGAATCGCTTGAATCACTGAATGAACAGGGGATGAAAGGCCTTGTCCTGGATTTGCGCGGAAATCCCGGCGGGTTGCTGAATTCGGCGGTGGATGTCTGCAGCCTTTTCATCGAGACGGGGCTGATGATCGTTTTTACAGAGGAACGTGAGGGCGCCAACAGAAATACTTTCCTTTCCGAAGACAGCGCAAAATTCCTTGGTCTGCCCTTAGTGATTCTTGTGGACAGAAACAGCGCAAGCGCGGCTGAGATCGTGTCCGGTTGCCTTCAGGACCATAAGTCTGCCGTGCTTGTCGGAGAAAAGACTTTCGGCAAGGGCTCGGTGCAAACCATATTTCCACTTATGAACAAGAGCGCGGTGAGGCTCACCACCGCCAAGTACTATACCCCGAGCCGCCGCGTCATTCACGAGAACGGCATTGAACCGGATGTCGAAGTGGGGGTGGAACTTAAGGATATATACAAGCTCTACTCGCAGCGCGTGGCTTATCCGGGTATAGTCAAGCCGGATATCCCCAACCCTATGAAGGACGTGCAGCTGGAAAGGGCGCTGGAAATTATCCGTGGAATTATCGTTTTTCGCAAGAACGGGACGGATACTGATTCATGAAGGAGCCGGATTGCGACTGGAATGCCGCTTACTGGGATTCCATCTCCGAGCGCTACCGGAAGGATACGCGCATAAGCTGTTCGGACTTTCACTACGGACCTCTTCTTGCAGGCGATTCTGAACTTGGGCTTCTCCCGGAGAATGTCGGGTCTCTGAAATGTCTCGAACTCGGCTGTGGCGCCGCGCAGAATAGCATTTATCTTTCGAAGCTCGGAGCGAAATGCACCGCCCTTGACGTATCCCGGAAACAGCTTGCCCTCGGTTCGGCTTTGGCGGCAAAGGCGGGAGTTGATATAGAATTCGTTCAGAGAGGGATGGAGGACCTTTCCTGTTTTTCCTCGTCCTCTTTTAACCTTGTGCATTCGAGTTATGCACTGGATTTTTCGAGTGACCCGGAAAGCGTCTTTCGCGAAACCGGACGCATTCTTGTTCCCGGCGGCACATTTCTTTTTTCCACCGGACACCCCCTTTGCAGTGGTGAATGGATTGACCTGGACGGAGATAAAGGTGTTTTTCTTAAGAGCTATTTCAACCCTGAACCCGACTGCAGAAAAGATTTTGGCAACATCTCCGCCGTCTCGCGCTCATACCCGATCGGATGGATAATTTCAAAACTTGCCGAGAATGGCCTGGCCCTTGACATGCTCGCTGAACCCCGCGCTCTGGACGTTCCCTTCGAGAATGCCCCGTACTGGAGCCCCGCATGGGACGAATGGACCTCGAGGTTTCACGAGTTCCCGGTCACGGCGATATATCTGTGCCGGCGGACCCCTTCTCGCCCCTGATCCGCTTCCATGCCCTCAGCCGGATTTTTCATGAAATAACGGAGCTGGCAGATGTTTTGTGTTCTCTGCTTGATTTCAATCTTTTTTTGTGTATCTTTCTGTAATAGGAGAGCTTGACGCGGAGCAAGTATATATCAGCAAACCACGTCGGGGTCGGCCCGAACGAACGGGCTTCGCTGAATATATGCCGGGGCAAGGCGGCGCTTGTCAGATATGCGGGCTTTTGCTCCAGGTTGGTGACTTCACAGGCACTCAAAATTGCAAAAACGGGTGTTAAACCCGGTTGAATTTCGAGCGCCTTTATTTACACGGAGGTTCATAAGTGCTGGCGAAAACATTATCGGCGGCGATAAACGGGATAGACGCCTATACCGTTGAGATAGAGGTGAACGCGACTGGTGAAGGCGATTTCACCAATGTCTCTATAGTAGGCCTGCCCGACGCCGCGGTGCGTGAGAGCAGAGACCGTGTGCGTTCAGCCCTTCAGAGCAGTGGATTGATGCATCCTTTCGGCACTACGGTTGTGAACCTTGCGCCGGCTGATATAAAGAAGGAGGGCGCTTCCTTCGACCTCCCGATAGCGATGGGCATGATAGCGAGCACCGGGGGTATAGACAGAGCCAGGCTTTCAGATACGCTTCTTTTAGGCGAACTTGCTCTCGACGGTTCGGTCAGGCCGGTAAAAGGATTATTGTCCGTGGGCATACATTCGCGGGCTATAGACGGTGTCCAGGCTCTTCTTGTTCCCGCCGAAAATGCAGGTGAAGCCGCCATCGGCGCAGGCAGAATTCCTGTATATCCGATTTCTACGCTCCGCGAAGCTGTGGATTATTTCGAGGGCGAATATACACAAAGCCCGTTCCGCGCCGAACTCAGTGCGTATTTTGCCGATGACGACCCTGCCGGCGTCCCGGACTTTTCCGAGGTGAAAGGGCAGGAATACGCGAAACGAGCGCTTGAGATAGCGGCTGCCGGCGGACATAACGTGCTTCTTGTGGGACCTCCCGGGACGGGGAAATCAATGCTTTCAAAAAGGGTTTCCGGCATACTCCCGCCCATGGAGCTGGAGGAGGCTCTTCAGAGTAGCAGAATCCACAGTGTCCTCGGTCTTCTGCCTCCGGAGGCTCCGATATTGAGTTCCCGCCCGTTCAGGTCGCCGCACCACACGATAAGCGATGCCGGCCTTATAGGCGGGCAGAGCATACCGACTCCGGGGGAAATTAGCCTTGCGCATAACGGCGTATTGTTTCTCGACGAATTGCCTGAATTTAAACGCAATGTACTGGAGGTGATGCGCCAGCCTCTGGAGAACGGGACTGTAACAGTATCGCGTGCGGCGGGATCATTCACCTTCCCGGCGGACTTCATGCTTGTGGCGGCCATGAACCCATGTCCCTGCGGGTATTACGGCAGCAGCCAGAGAGTCTGCAGGTGTTCCCCGCCCCAGATACAGAAGTACCGGGCCAGGATATCCGGCCCGCTGCTAGACAGGATCGATATACATGTTGAGCTTCAGCCGCTGGACGAAAAAGAACTTCTCAACGTGCCGAATGGAGAATCCAGCGCGGGAATAAGGGAAAGGGTAATGTCTGCCAGAGCAGTTCAGAGCGGGCGCTATGCGGGTGTGTCGATATACTGTAACTCCCAGATGGAGCCGAAACATCTTCAGAAATACTGTAGCCTCGACAGGGAGTCGCGGACATACCTTAAACACGCGATAAGGGAACTTCAACTCAGCGCCAGGGCCTACGACAGGATTCTGCGGGTTTCGCGGACGATAGCCGACCTTTCGGGATCCTGCGAAGTGTCTTCCGAGCACATTTTTGAAGCCGTACAGTACCGGTGCCTGGACAAGAAACTCTGGTGACACAAGGCGCTTCGATGGATATACCTGAACTTGCAGCACCGGCCGGGGACCTGGAGAAACTTGAGACCGCATTGCGTTTCGGGGCCGATGCCGTCTATTTTTCCGGCGCAAATTTCGGGTTGCGTGCGCATGCGGGCAATCTTTCACTTCAGGAGATAAGTCAAGCTTCCCAATTCTGCCGGGAACGGGGTAAACGCATATACGCGGCTGTAAACATTTTTGCCGGCGACTCGGATATCGACGAACTGCCGACTTATATCGCTCATCTGGATGAGATCGGGGTTGATGCGGTGATAGTCTCTGATCCCGGTGTCCTCACGCTTGTGCGTGAGACGGCTCCCGGTCTTGATATTCACCTTTCCACGCAGGCCAACACTATGAACTGCAAGTCTGTTGATTTCTGGCGCAGGAACGGCGTCAATAGGGTTATTTTGGCACGCGAACTGGGATACACCGATATAGAGCGCATAGCTTCTACGCCGGGCATTGAGCTGGAGGTCTTTGTGCACGGCGCGATGTGCCTGTCTTATTCCGGAAGATGCTATATAAGCGATTTCCTTACGGGCAGGTCGGCGAATCGCGGAGAGTGCGCGCATCCTTGCCGCTGGCGATATTCGCTGGTGGAGGATAAAAGACCGGGCGAATATTTTACCGTTGAAGAGGACGCGCGCGGGGCGTATTTTATGAATTCGAAGGACCTCTGCCTTATAGACCATCTTGAAAAGCTGGCACGGATCGGGATATCCGCGGTCAAAATAGAGGGACGAATGAAGGGGGTTCTGTATGCGGCTTCAGTGACAAGGACGTATCGGGCGGCACTGGATTCGCTCGCAGACGGCGCGGAAGATTATCATGTACTTCCCGAGTGGAGGCGCGAACTGGAACTCGTCAGTCACAGAGAATATTCCAGCGGCTTTTTCAATGGAAAACCCGCCGGGTCCGCAACACGTACAGATAATTCGTCGTACATAAAAAATACCGAGTTTCTTGGGAGAATCCTTGCGGTGGATGCTCCGTTCGCGCAGTTAGGTGTCCGGAACGGTTTCGATAAAGGTGAGCGCGTAGAAGTGATCCGGCCGAAACTTGAAGAGGATTTTACTCAGGTCATAGAAGATATGCGGAACGAGGAAGGTGAACCCGTGGAGCGCGCAAACCCGAACGCGCGCCTTCGCATATGTTTTCAGAGAAAAGTCGAGGAAGGCGACCTGCTCAGAAAGCACCTGTGATCCTAACCCGTATATTTCAGATATGTAGTTTGTCAAGTTTTCAGAAGGATACATTCA
>CAZGYO010000093.1:0-8668 GCA_964530455.1 uncultured Victivallales bacterium | reverse complement strand
CCTTTGCGAGAGCCATTTCTTGTGTTTTCGAACAAAGTATGTTATGGCGATTTTTTAAATTTTTTATTGTCAAAAACATAAATATATCTACTTGTTATTCATTATCGGCAGAAAAAGTCTGAGAAAAATGCACTTCTTGCCGTTTTTAATGCAAAAATCGCATAGAAGTGTTGTTTTTTAGTTGTTGTTTGCGAATTTCACAGGCTTTTATGTATTAATGAAACGTCATTCTGTGGGATGACAATTATTTTAACCCAAGCGTGTTAAGGAGCTGGAACCTGAATGGAATCAATATTGGAATACAGTTCGGTTCACCTCGTCGGTATAGGCGGCACGGGAATGAGCGGTCTCGCCCAGCTTCTTGCCGCCAGAGGACTGGATGTCGGCGGGAGTGACAGGTCATTCCCCACGGAAGATTCCGCGGGTGTTTTTGCGAAACTCGCGGAGCAGGGGATAAGAATCTTTCCGCAGGACGGTTCATATGCCTCGGACTCTAAACCGGACCTGTTGATCTACTCCAGCGCGATAGAAGAGGACAATCCAGATTTCGCGGTGTCGCCCCGGACCCCCAGAATGCATAGAGCCGATGCGCTGCTCCAGGCCATCGACAGCCGCGGCGCGATGAGGACATCGATCGCCGTGTCCGGCACGAGCGGCAAGACAAGCGTATCGGCATGGCTTGCCGAGACGCTTTTTCGCATGGGCAGGGATCCTGAGGCGGTGTGCGGCGGCGCTATAAACTTTTTTCAAGGTCCGTCCAGGCCGGGAAACTATCTTGCGGGAAACGGGCCCGAGACCGTTTACGAGGCTGATGAAAGCGATAAAAGCCTTCTCGGTTTCCGACCGGATATCGGGGTGGTGCTGAATATCGGTGACGACCACTATCCGCGAAGCGAACTGCGGCGCGTCTTCCGGGACTTCGCGCGGAACGTGTCGGATACACTGGTTTTTCATGAATCCCTTGCCGGTCTTTTCGGGGATATTCCGGGAATAAAAAAAACAATGTTCGGCAAAGGAGATTACCGCGGTCCGGAAAGATGCTGGTCGCTACGGAACCACTGCCCGAAAGGAAAGATTTCCGAGGCCGTATTCATGTCCCCGGACGGACGCGAGTTTAAGACCTGTCTGCCTGTTCCGGGAAAACACAACGCTATGAACGCCGCGGCTACGCTCGCGGTTACGGACGTTCTCGATATCGAAACAGAAAAAGTTCTCGACGCTCTCTCCCGGTTCGAGGGCGTTGAACGCCGTTTTCAGCTGGCCGGAGACCGCGCTGGAATCCCGGTCTACGACGACTACGCGCACAATCCCGACAAGATACGGGCATGCCTGGAAACGGCCGCGGGCGTCTGCCGGGGAAAGGTCATAGCTTTATTCCAGCCGCACGGATACGCCCCTCTCGGCTTTATGAAAAACGCGCTGCTCGAGGTTTTAAAAACCACGCTCCGTGAAGAGGATCTTTTTATCTTTCTTCCCGTGTACTATGCCGGAGGGACAAGCAGTTTCAGCCCGGAATCAGAAGACGTGGTCCGCGAATTCCGCGGGGCCGGACTCGATTCCTGCATGATCTCACGTTCCCGCGAAGATGCCGCCGCCTCCGCGGCTGAATACGCTGAGCAAGGTGATTCCATTCTTGTAATGGGGGCGAGAGATCACTCTCTTGCCGGTTTTGCGCGAAAAATTTCTTGCCTTATCGGAAAGCAGAACTATCTTAGCACGGATCGGTCAGGTGACCAGGCTGGATAAAACCGTGTCACTGCCGATTCCCGATCATAATTCGCGCAGAATAATTGGAGAACATATTCAGTGAACCACGTCGCGGTCGGATCCCGAGTAAACGGGGTTTGCTGAATATGTGCTAATTGGAGAACAAAAAACCATGCCTGAAATCGAAGTGCGCAGTTCCCGCAGGAACCAGCTGATAGACATTACTTCGCAAATATCCGAAACGGTCCCGGAAGATATTGATTCAGGAATATGCAACCTTTTCTGTATGCATACAACGGCCGGATTGACCGTCAACGAGAACGCGGATCCCGACGTTGTCCATGATATCCTGGAAAGCCTCGAACGCGCGGCGCCCGCGACTGCCGATTTCTACAAACACGCCGAAGGCAACAGCGACGCCCATATGAAATCCAGCCTGATGGGAGCGTCCCTTACGGTGCCGGTGCTCGATGGCAAACTCCTGCTCGGGACCTGGCAGGGTATATATTTCTGCGAGTTCGACGGGCCCAGAACCCGAAGCGTCAATGTGAATTTTATCGCGGCAAATTGAAGGCCGGTGAAAAAATATTTGTTTGCCGAGAGAAACAACCAGCGCTATAATATCAGGTGTAGTTGAATATTACCGTAATCTTAGGAGATGTAAAATGCGGGTTTTTTCAAGATCGATACTGTTTTTTTTGAGTTTGTTCCTGCTCTCTTCAATCATCTCGGCGCAGTCCGAACGCGCCGTAATGCTTTCGAATAAACTGAATAACCTCAAAATGTTTGATTATTCAGTTTACCTGCTTGAGAAAAAGATCGCCGAACGTCCCGCCGACCTCAACAGATTGAAGATCCAGCTCGCCGACACATATTTCTATCAGAACAAAGTCGATGAAGCAATAGCAATACTGAACGCGATCCCGCAGAGCGATCCTTTCTACCCCATTTCAAGAATGGTTCTCGGGATGAAACTCGTCGAAAGAGGAAAGAACCAGGACGCTGTCGAGGCCCTCGAACAGTATTTTGCCGCGAAAAAGTCAGATCCCCCTGAAACGGAACACGAGACCCAGGAGTTCAAAAATGCGATTGCGTACCTGCAACACGCATATACAAGCCTGGGCGACACCGAAAATATCAAGAGAGTGGCGGACTATATATTAATCCTTACCGGCGGTAAAATGGAAGAGGGCGAGGGAGGAGCGTTCCCGGGAGGCAGAGAGGGAATGGTTCTCAAGGGAAGGGCGGTGCTGGACGCCGCAGAGCAGAATAAAAAAACCGGCAAGGCAGGCTGGGAGACGGATGTAAATGCGACTATCAAGACCCTCCAGGAAGTGCTGTGGGGCGGGCAGGATTACTATACCGCGCTGGCATATGTCGAGAGGGCCCGGGGCCTCTACCTGCTTGGGAGATATGCCGATGCGCTTAAAGAAATTAGCGAAACGAGACGCAAAAACCTTATCAAGGCTTTCGACGATGGGTTCAAGGAGCAGGGAAAGTTCGCCAATGCCCCTTCCGCACACATGTACTTCTGGCTGGGACATATTTACCTGGCCATGGCGGGGGAAAAGACCGCCGAGGAGGACCAGATCAAAATGAATACCCGGGCGGTCGGCAGCCTGTTTAAGGTGATAAACGAATACGAGGGCTTCTACAGAATGGACGATGCCATCGGAGCCTTCAACAAATGCAAAAAAAACCTGGAGGCGCTCGGCAAGGAACTCGATCTGCCTCCGGAATTCAACAAGAAACTGGGCAACCGCCTGGATTTCATAAGGAAGCAGGCCGACATATTTTTCACCGACGAAAAATACGAGGAGGCTATTCCTATATACCTCAAAGCTATACGAAACGGACGCAGTTCGAAAAACGCCCCGGACGTTCTGCGAAGGCTTGTTTTCGCCTACCTGCAGACAGGCAGGGAATACGAGGCGATGGCGCTTGCATACTACATGGGCGACTGCCACCCGAAATCGGAAGACACCCCGATAACACTGGTACAGACCGGCGAATTCCTCTGGGATAACGACAAGAAGGACTATGCCCTTGACATCTATGAGAAATACGTCACGATCGCACCTTCGCACCAGTACGCCGACAAGATATCCATACGTATAGCCAACAAGTATTACGACAGAGCGATTAACTTGGCCGAAGAAGCGAACAAGATGCCGCAGGGAGAGGACAAGTTGCGGAAATTTGAGGAGGCCATGCAGGCATATCGAGAGGCTATCCCCAAATACATATTTATCGTCGAGAACTATCAGCATACGGACATGGGAACTACCGGCTACTATTACCTGTCCCTGTGTTATACCAGCGCAAAGGAATATTTAAAGGGCGCGGAGACATTTCTGCATTACGCCGGCAGAGAGCTTGCCAGGAAGGAAAAATCGAAGATCGATTACGCCCGGGCGGCCGATGCTAAGTTCAGGGCGGCACAGAACTTTTTCGAGTACGCGGACAAACAGGACAAAAAGGCAAGGTCCCTGGAAAAGGAACTCGAGGAAATGAATTCAGGAAACCCGCCCCGAACGGATACCGATGCCGACGCGGAGGCGCAGGGCGACGAAGAGGCCAAAGCCGGGACACCCGAATCCATAAAGGCTGAAATCAAGGAGCTGAAGGCCGAAGCGGAGAAGTATTTTGCTTCAACTATCGAACACTGCAACGACTATATCGACAACTGGGCAGTGAAAGGCGGCAAACTCGACGGCCACCTCGATAACGAGAAGGTGAAGAACGCGCTCGTGGGCTCCTATTCAATGAAGGCCTGGAGCCTGGATGGAATGGATAAAGTTGAGGAGGCATGCAAGGCTTTTGCAGAGTTTATCGACAGATATCCGGAAAACGAGAAAAAGACCCCGGCATGTATGTCACGCCTGGGAATATTGTATTTCCAGTTGAAGAACTACAACAGCGCCGCGCAGACCCTCGAAACTCTCGCGAACAGGTTCCCGGATACCAGGGAGGGCAAGGAAGCGCTTTCAATTCTCGGCCGCAGTATGTACGAGACCGAACGCTACGACAAGTCAATAGAGGCTTTTTCCAGGATTTTTCAGCAGGAAATAGAACTTCAGGTCTATATGCTAAAATGGATCGCGGTCAACCTGGCCGACTGCGGCGGCAAACATCCCAAAGCTGGCGCGGAAATCGCGCTGAAAGCATGCAGGATACTGTTCGGCAAGATCAAGAATCCCGTGCTTTCCGAATGGGTCCCGAAATCCAGGATCCCCGATCTTGAAGCGGATCCGGAACTCGCGAAGAAGACTATCGGCAACATACGCGAAAAACTACTCTATGACGCCGGAAACGCGGCTCTATACGCGGAGCAGCCGGCGGAAAGTCTTAAATATCTCGATGAACTGCTCAAGAACGAGGACAGCCCGTACTTCTACAAGGGCAGATTCCTAAGGGCGCAGGTTCACCGCTCACTTGAACAATATGAAAAGGCGATAGACAATTATTCGAAAATTTCACTTACCTCTTCTCAGGCCAGGCGCTACGATATCTACACCGAAGCTCAGTGCAGGACAGGCGACACATATATCGAGCAGGGAGACTTCGCCAGGGCGCTGGCGGCCTTTTTCGTCATTGCCGTTGTCGATCTGGAAGACAAAATTAAACAAATTGAGGACGAGAACACGCCGGAGAAAAAACGCGAACACTTGAAGACTGAACTCGAGTGGATAGAATACGCGTTGTACGGCGCCGCCAGATGTCATGGAGAACTGGGCGAAGGCGACAGAAAAGACGAAATGGTCAGGAAATATAGAAAGCATTTCCCCGACGGCCAGTGGCGCAAGGAAATTGACAATATCCAGACCAAAAGCGCCCCGGCCGGAAGAACCGAATCCGCGGACGCGGAATAACCCAGTAACCGTAAATAAAAAAAGGATTGAGACTATGAAATGGAAAATGATGACCGCCGCGGTTCTCTGCGGCCTGATCTGCGCGAACCGGGGCTTCTCCGCCGGCGCTATCATCACAAACGAAAACAAGAGGATCGATGCCGACACTATAGAGGCAGACGACAAGGGGAACCTGACCTACAGGACCGGCAATATCACGATGAAGATGAAGGCAGGGGAATACAAGATGGCCAGGGTCTCCAAACCCAAAGTCATTGACCAGGCCGCATCAGAGGCGCGTTCCGGCGACTGGGGCCGAGCCGCGGAACTCTACCGGCAGGCATACACGAACTACCGCTTTCTCGGATGGGACGCGTACTGCCTTTTCTATGAAGGATACTGCCTTCTCAAAGCCGGAAAGAAGCCGGACGCCGCAAGACGCCTGGCCCTGCTCGACGAAATAGATTTGCAGGATCCCAATAAAGAGAAGTTCTACTATGACGGAAAAAAGATGCTCGCTGAAACATATATAGAACTCAGCAGATTCGACGAGGCCCTGAAGACGCTCGAGTCACTCGCGTCTTCGGACAGCGAGGATATAGCGCCTTTCAGCTTCAACCAGCGCGGCAGGATAATGGAGAAAAAAGGAAAAACCAAGGATGCCGTGCTCATGTATATGCAGACGGCGCTTCTTTTCCCAAAAGAAAACCCGTATCGGCCGGAAGCCCTTTTCAAGATCGCCTCGCTTCTCAAATCCATGAAAGACGCGCGCGCTGTCAAGTTCGAGGAAATGCTCAAGTCCGATTATCCCGACAGTAAATATCTATCGCAGTTGCAATAATTACTTTTACATATAGATTAGTCATACGGCTGCAAGGCCGGAATAAGAAAAAAAGAACCTAACTTCTAAGGAACAGAGCCTAATGAAAAAAAGAATCAGAATCACGGCGACACTCATCTCATTCGCGTTCACTGCGCTGCTGCCACTGGCCCTCATGGCACAGGAGGCGGCGGAAGGCGGATCCGGCGGAAGCACATCTTTCCTGGATATTATACTTAACAGCGGCGCGATAGGCATCATGATTTGGCTTATGATCTTCGCGACATCCGCGGCGACGCTCGGCCTGATAATCGATGCTTTCATAACTATCAGGGTGCAGAAGATTATGCCTCCCGAACTCGTTGCCGCCGTAAGAAACGCCCTGAGCGAAGGCGATCTCGGCGCCGCTCTCGAAGCCTGCGAGGCCACCCCCGGCCCGCTCGCCAATATTCTCTCTGCCGGATTCAACAACGTGACCGAGGGCTTTGACGTGATAATGGACTCCGTCGCCACTGCCGCGGATATAGAGAGTGAAAAACTTATGCAGCGCGTCAACTTCCTCAACCTCTGCGGAGCCATTGCCCCCATGCTCGGGCTGATGGGGACGGTAACCGGTATGGTTGACGCTTTTGCCGGGCTGGCCTCGACCACGGGCGCCGCAAAAGCGCAGATGCTTGCTCTCGCGATATCGCAGGCGCTTTACACTACCGCTTTCGGTCTTGTTATATCCGTGCCTGCAATCCTCGCTTTCACTTTCGTCCGAAACCATGCCAGCAAGATAATCCTCAACATGGAAAGCCTTACATACGACCTGGTCAAGGTTCTGCGCGGCGCCGAAGTCGTCGACGACGAGGAAGAAGAGTACGAAGAGTACGAATAATCAAACCTGGGAGCACCCGGAATGGCGAGAAAAAAGAGAGAACAGGAAGAAGCGAATGTGCCGATTTCGGCGATGATCGATATAGTCTTCCTTTTGATTATATTCTTCGTTGTTACAGCCTCCATTGACAAGGAGGCCGAGGACGAGGAGGTCAAACTGTCCAACGCCCCGCACGGTAAACCGGTAAAGAAAAAAGACCCCCGTTCCATAACTATCAACGTCAGAAGAAATGGTTCGATGAACATCGGCGGACGCCATATGAGCAAGTCGGAAATTACCGCCGCTCTTACTGTCGCCGCCGACAGGCACGGACACAATATCCCGATAATCATTAGAGGCGACCATAGGGTCCAGCACGGGCATATAAAGGAGGTCACCGAAGCCGTGACCGACACCGGACTCTACAAGGTCAAGTTCAATGCTGTCATCAACGAATAAAACGGACTGAGCCATGGCTAAAAGAACTAGAAAAAGAATGAAGGGCGAAGAGGCGGAAGTTCCACTTTCGTCCATGATCGACGTAGTGTTTCTTCTGCTGATATATTTTATTGTAACGCAGAAGCCTATCATAGATGACACTCTCCTCGGCTGCAATCTTCCCGCCCCCGATGCGGTGGCGAAGGAGGAGGAGGAGCCACCGAACCTTTTCACGGTGGATGTTCACAGGTTATATCCGAACGATCCCGACAAGGATATGCAGTACTACTACCTGAACGGTAACAGATATCCTTTTGAACAGCTCAAACAGGTGCTTTCCGAGACGCGTAAGAACGACCCGGATATGACGGTGATAATAAACTGCGGCCCCAATGCTCAGCATCGCAAGCTCATACAGCTTCTTGACGCCTGCGCCGAGGCTGACCTGACAAAGCTCAACGTCGTGAACGACGAGGCTGTCAAGTTCGTTCCCATGATTTACGAGGACTGAAAGACCCGGGACCAGGAAAGATTTGCTGGTACATATTCAGCAAACCCCGTTTGCTCGGGGCTGCCAACGCGGTTCACGCGAAGTTTTGAAACTGGCCCTTAGAATAAAAACTTTTCAGCCGGTCTTTCGGATTTTCCCCATAGTCTTGAAATGTATCTTCGCTATTTTTGAAAAAATAGCTTCGCCGTGCTCTCGAAAAATTTCGGATGCCGCACGCTCGACCTTTACTCCCGCTCCGCGTGGAAGCTCAATGCCTGTCTCTGTGCCGATTCTATCTAGTTCGCGTATGAATCGCGCCCTTGCAAGTATCGATGCGGCCGCGACGACAATATCCCTTTCAGCTCTGGTCTCCTGGACAAGCCTTGTCCCCGCGCCGCGTTTCAACAGCGCATTGACTAGAACTTTACTGCTTGTGAATTTGTCCGAGAGAACCCATTTGCAGTCGGGGACCCTTTCAAGAACATTCTCAATCGCTCTCGCAA
>CAZGYO010000092.1:0-8714 GCA_964530455.1 uncultured Victivallales bacterium | reverse complement strand
CCATTCTCTGCGTTCTTTGCGCCTTTGCGAGAGCCATTTCTTGTGTTTTCGAACATAACATAGGATAAAGCTTTGTCAAAGGAACAGCCGGATTTAGCTGCTCCGGGCTGGTTGCCGTTCTTGCTTGGTCCAGGGCTATTGGAGACGGTCTACGATCTGTCCGAACGAGAGATTTCCTGGCGACCTTGGCCTGCCTGTGCCACGCACGGCAGACAGGCGGCGCTATTTTTAGATTGCGCGGGGCTCCGCGCTGGAATGCGCCGCCATTCAGGATGTTCCAGTTGTCGGCAAGTCACTGGACAAGGCCGAGAGCCGGAGCCGCAAAGACGAACTCGACCGCATGGCGGCGATGCTCAGCCGACTTGCAGTAGTTACTGCAGTTGCGTCTTGATGTCTCGCTGCTACAGCACACTGGCTTTCAAATATACGGGTCAGTGTGAAACAACCGGGCCAAAGCCGGCTCGGAAAGGTATCACAGCCATGGGTTCTGTTTTTTTTCGTATTCGATACTTGTTTCTGGCCCGTGCCCGGGAACGACCGTGGTATGGTCAGGGATATTGAAAAGTTTTCCACGAATGGAACGGAGCAAGCTCTCATGGTTGCCTCCCGGCAGGTCTGTTCTGCCGATGGATGCTCTGAAAAGGGTGTCTCCGGAAAAGAGAAGCCCGGATCCCGGCAGATGAAAACAGACGCCGCCGCGGGTATGGCCGGGAGTATGGATGATCCGTATTTCCTCGCTTTTGAGTCCGGCCTCCGGTTCGGGAAGGTTCTTGACGGCCGGCATTACAGGCGGCAGGGCGTTGTCCGGGCTGCGATAGAGCTTGAGGTCGTCCGGATGAAGATAGACACGGTCCATTCTGAAATGCCCGGCAAGTTCCGGGACCGCGCTGATGTGGTCGACATGGGCGTGTGTCAGCAGGATTGCTTTACGGCCCATCCCGGAGGACTCCGCGGCCGCGGCAATTCTTTCCGGCTCCGATCCCGGATCAATTATGTAAAGAGTATCGTCTGCGGGGCACTCGAGCAGAATACAGTTTACCTGTAGAAAGCCCACGGACAAGACGGAGTATATTTTTTCGTTCATAGCTTTTGTTATGACATACGATGCCGGTTTGACTTCAAGTTTCGATGTGTTCCGGCACACAATACCGCAATCATTCGCATAATACAAAGACCGAAGCCGTTCCCGGGTGGAGTTCCGCCCGGTTCATCCGTCTCTCCATCTCGCGATTGCTACAGCCGGCTTGGCGCCAACGGCAAATCGCTAGTAAGCCCCGGACTTTAAAAAATGCTTTCAAACCTTGAATTGTAATCTTTAAATTCTTCAAAGTAAATACAGGGAGTACAGCAAAATGTCTAAGCTTACCCGTGAAGAGATCTCGGAAGCCACAACGAACTATAAGACGGTTTTCGGGTTCCGGATGTTTATCGTTTACGGCCTGGTCTACGCCGGATTCGTCATTGTCAATGTGGCTAAACCGCGGATCATGGAAAAAATAGTTTTCCAGGGAATGAATCTCGCGGTGACCTACGGTTTCGGGCTCATCGTACTTGCAATTGTTCTCGCGCTTTTCTATCACTGCTTTTGCGTAAAACGCGAAAAGAGCTCGTTGGTGGCCGAAAATGAAGCCGCGGAGAAAGGAGAAGCAGACCATGAATGATCTTAACTATCTTGCTTTCGGCATATTTGCCGGTTTCGTAATATTTGTCCTCTGGCTCTCCTTCTATCTGGCAAAGAAAACTAAGTCGGCCAGCGGCTTTTTCGCCGCGCACGGAGAGATTCACTGGGGGGGTGAACGGCATATCCTTCGCGGGTGATTATCTTTCAGCGGCGTCTTTTCTCGGAATATGCGGGATGATTGCTACCTCCGGGTACGACGGGTTTCTGTATTCTATCGGCTATCTTGCCGGGTGGATCGTCGCGCTTTTTATCGTTGCCGAACCGATGAAACGCCTGGGGAAATACACGTTCACGGACGCGCTGGACGCCAGATTCAATTCCAAGGGAATACAGTTTGCAGCCGCGATAAGCACGCTGATCGTTTCGATCTGCTATCTGATTCCCCAGATGGTCGGAGCGGGTGTGCTGGTAGAGCCTCTTCTGGGCATACCCCACTGGGCGGGAGTGATTATGGTTGGCGTGATAGTCATCTACATCGTGGCGACAGCAGGGATGAAGTCAACTACCTATGTGCAGTTTCTCAAAGGCGGTCTCCTGATAATATTTTCGACGGTACTGGTGATAGCTGTTTGCAGGCGGGGCCTGGAAACCACCCCTCCGCAGACGCTGCACGACAGCAGCAGGGAGGAGTTCTACGAGTACATGACCCTGCCCGTACATATGGAAAATGCTCAATACAAAGTAGACGCTTCCTCCGGATACGAGGTTGTCGGGAATTATGAGGCAGGAGAACATAGCTTCTTAAAACTTCAGCAGACCCCCGGCAGGTACTCTTGGTGGCTTCTGCACACGGATCCTGACAACATGGGGATGTCGCTCAAGGAGACACAGTGGGTGGTCGAAGGTCCGTCCAAGCTGAAATATGTAAACGGATCACTGACTCCGAGCCTCAGCCCCTCGAAAGATCTCAGAGGCGTCGGGAACCTCGAAAAGATCGCCGGAAAGACGGGAGAAGAGGCGAAAACCGGACCGCTCAGCCCGTTCGAGCTGATCGCAAAGGTCAGCCATCCGGAAACCGTTCTCAGGCGCTGGAAGCAGAAGAAGATACAGGATGGCGGCAATGAAGTAACGGTTATTTATCCGGTACTGACGAGCGGGAATGAATTCATGCGTCCCGGACAGAAATTCAAGATTGAAAATGTCCCGTGGCTCAAAAAAATAGACTTCATCTCTCTCATGATGGCTCTCTTTTTCGGGACGGCCGCGCTTCCACATATACTAATCCGCTACTACACTGTGCCCAGCCCGGCCTGCGCCAGGAAATCGACGATAGTGGCAATCGCCGCCATCGGCTTTTTCTACGTGCTTACGATGTTCATGGGAATCGGCGCCGCGGTCAACAACGTGGTCAACCCCCTGAGCAACAATATGTCGGCGCCCCTGCTGGCGCGTTCGTTCGGCAACCTGCTTTTCGCGGTAATATCCGCGATAGCATTTGCCACTGTCCTCGGCACAGTAAGCGGGCTTATCATCGCGGCTTCGGGCGCGGTCGCGCACGACCTGATGAACAAGTTCAGCGACATGAAACTTTCCGAGAAATCCATGGTGCTTGCGGGTAAGATCACGGCCATAGCCGTGGGAATAGTAGCGATAATCCTGGGTATTGTTTTCCGCGGCATGAACGTCTCGTTCCTGGTCGGATGGGCCTTCGCGGTCGCGGCTTCGGCAAACCTGCCGGCGATTTTGATGCTGCTTTTCTGGAAGAAGACGACTGCAAAAGGAATAACGTCTTCAATCATTGTGGGCATAATCTCCGCCGTCGGGCTGATACTTATCTCCCCGAGCATGTACACACGCTACGGCCTGGACCCGAACGATGCCCTGATACCGTTCAGCAATCCCGGAATTTTCTCTATCCCTCTGAGTTTCATAGTGCTTATCGTAGTTTCACTGATGACGCAGAAGAAGCCCGTTCAATCATAGGGCAGCGCGGAAAGCGCGCGGACGCTCACATCGATATGGGGTGTCGGTTTGCACTGCATGGTTGCTGTGCGGCCAATTCCGGAGCCGGACTCACTATTTTCCGGCCTGTCACCTTTTGCCTTTTCTGCGCCCGGAACGGCGCAGCTTGGAAAACCGGCCCTTTATTTGCCCGGAACGCTGTCCCTTATCTGTCTTTTTTCTGAACGTCTTCGGTCCCGGCGTACGCGAATTAAATGCTTTATCGCAATGGTACGGGTGTTCCATTTCTATTTGGATAACTTCTCCGAGCAGGCGTTCTATTTCCCTCAGATAAACACGGTCTTCCGCGCTGCACAGAGAAATGGCGTCACCTCTGGCGCCGGCCCTCGCGGTTCTCCCGATCCGGTGTATATATGTTTCTGCCTCCACGGGCAGATCATAATTGATTACATGGCTTATGTCATCAACATCCAGCCCGCGCGCGGCAACATCCGTTGCCACCAGCACACGGAATCGTCCCTGCTTAAAGGCAACAAGAGCTTTTGCCCTTGCGGCCTGGCTCTTGTTCCCATGTATGGCCGTCCCGCGAATTCCCGCCGCGTTCAGCTTGACCGCGACCCGGTTTGCGACATACTTCATCTGTGTAAAAATAATAGCCTTGCTCACCTGTGAGTCTTCAAGTATTGAGATAAGGAGCGAATTTTTGTCTTTTTTATCAACGAAAAGCACTTTCTGATCAATGCTTTCCACGACGGGTTTTTCGGGGGCGATATCCACACGCACGGGATTGGAGACCATGGTGTTGGCCAGAGCCGATATTTCCGCGCCCATAGTGGCGGAGAAAAATAAAGTCTGATGTTTTGGCGGAATTTCGGACAGTATCTTCTTTATATCGGATATAAATCCCATGTCGAGCATGCGGTCCATTTCGTCAAGGATGAATGTTTCCACATTATCCAGGGAGATATATCCCTGCCCGATAAGATCGAGCAGGCGCCCCGGGGTCGCCACAAGTATATCAATTCCCCTGCTCAGCGCCTTAACCTGGCGGTCTTGTTTTACGCCTCCGTATATTACGGTATGGCGGAGACTTAAGAAGCGGCCATAGTCCTGTATGCTCTCGCCGATCTGGCCGGCGAGTTCGCGGGTTGGAGCGAGGATCAGAGCCCGCGGCGTTTTTCTCTGATTCTGCCGCGGGGAAACCGAAAGCCTCTGCAGCAGCGGAAGCGCGAAAGCCGCCGTCTTTCCCGTGCCGGTCTGCGCACAGCCCATCAGGTCTCTTCCTTCGAGAAGCGGAGGAATACATTGCTCCTGGATGGGCGTCGGCCTGGTGTATCCCTGGAATTTTATGGCTTTACGTATCTCCGGAACTAATCCTGAGAAGACGCATACGGGCCCTTTATTTTTTTCTTCCGAGTCGGAATGCGGCTTCCGCGACAGCGGCGCCTGAGTGTGTTTTTTCATGTTTTCCCTGTCCGGGTGTTATAGATCTCTGCCCGCCGGACACGCGGAAAAGAAACTATCGCGATATCTGCGATTACAGGATGTTCCCGATATTCGGGACTCCATTCTCTGATGCGGCAACTTTGTTTTGGCCGCGTAAAAGAACCGGCAAATTAACCTGCAAGACACCGCTTACAAGAGCAGAAAAGAAAAAACTGAGTTTTAAGGAAAAAATTGCATATGTTCAGAATACAACTATTCTGCTTATTTTACGAAGCCAGTGTGCGGATGCGAAACCTTTCGAGCAGGCTCGCAGCAGGCGGGATTCAGTTGAAAACCTGTTTTGGGAACAAAAATGGATTCTGATAAAAAGACGGAACTGGAGAATGCGCTGGAAAAAGCCGGGAGTCTGCTTTCCCGGCGGATGCACAGTTGTCGCGAACTGCGCGACAAGCTTTTTAAAAGGGGTTTTTCGAAGGGCAACATCGAAAGGGTCATTGAAAAGCTGCTGGACAGCGGTTTTCTGAACGACGAAGAGTATGCAAGGCAGTACGCCCGCGAACTTCGCGGAAAAGGTCAGTCGCGCGGGAGGATACTTTCCAGGCTCAGGCAGAGGGGGCTGGACCCGGAACCGGCCTCGTCGGCTCTGGATGAAATCTGTGGCGACCATGGCGAAGAACTGGATCTTGCCCGTAAAGCGGCTGAAAAGAAGCTGAAATCCCTGAAAAGGGAGAAAGATGCGCGTAAACGCAGAGAAAAAATCTACAGGCATCTGAGAACCAAAGGATTCTCATCTACCGTTGTATATTCGACGATGGAAACACTGGACGTAGAAAAACAGGCTTGACAGCCAGGCCTTCGCCGGCCGCCATGTCGGAACCGCGAAAAACGCGATTTCCGGGCAAAGCAATTTTGCATTTCTGAAGAGGAGTTATAAACTTTTAACAGGGCTGTTTTACGAAGCCGGTTGTGCCGGAACGACTCCGCCATTTGGGTGAAAATATGCGGGCTGACCCGTTTGTTTGCGAAACAGTGAAAGAAAGCGTGAAATAAAAAATGGATAAAGACAAGACGATACTCTGTATAGGCGCGGGTTATGTGGGCGGCCCGACAATGGCAGTAATCGCGGATAAATGCCCGGAATACGAGGTGATTGTCGCAGACATCAACCCGGAGCGGGTATCCGCGTGGGAGAGCGACGAACTGCCGATTTTCGAACCCGGACTCTTTGAAACGGTAAAGCGCGCGCGTGGGAGGAACCTTTCTTTCACTACTGACATAGCCTCTTCGATTAAAAAGGCATCGCTCATATTTGTCAGCGTCAATACGCCGACCAAAACCTTCGGGGATGGCGCCGGCAAGGCCGCGGATCTACAGTATTGGGAGAAAACCGCGCGGGCCATCGTCGAAAACTCCGAAGACGACAAGATCGTGATAGAAAAAAGTACGCTGCCGGTAAGGACGGCGGAAGCGATGGAGCGCATCCTCTCGTCCAACACCAAGGGCCTTAACTTCGATGTGGTCTCGAACCCAGAGTTCATGGCGGAGGGAACGGCAATATCGGACCTCGAAAACCCGGACCGGGTCCTGGTAGGCGCGCACGGCACCGAGTCGGGGCAGAAAGCCCTGAAACGTGTTGTTGACATATACGCCCACTGGGTGTCGGGGGAAAAGATAATCACTGCAAACGTCTGGAGCAGCGAACTGTCCAAACTTGTCTCAAACGCAATGCTCGCGCAGAGAATATCTTCGATTAACAGTATTTCCGCGATCTGCGAAAAGACAGACGCAGATGTCGACGAGGTTGCCCGGGCGGTCGGAATGGACACGCGGATCGGGCCGAAGTTCCTGCGGGCGGGAGTCGGGTTCGGGGGCTCGTGTTTTAAAAAGGACATTCTCAACCTCGTATACCTGGCACAGACCTGCAACCTCAACGAAGTCGCCGAATACTGGGAACAGGTCGTCAGGCTCAACGAGTACCAGAAGAAACGTTTCGTGCAGAACGTCATCTCGAATATGTTCAATACCGTCTCAGGTAAAAAAATCTCCGTTTTCGGGTTCGCTTTCAAGGCGGATACCGGAGACACCAGAGAAGCCCCGGCAATCGGCATCTGCCGAATGCTCCTGGAGGAAAAAGCAGTCCTCTCAATACATGATCCCGAAGCCCTGCGAAACGCGCGGGCCGATCTCGATGGCTATGCCGGCGTCGAATACACCGAAGATCCGTATGAATGCGTCGAAAACGCGCACGCAGTCCTGGTCCTGACCGACTGGGATACATTCCGATCATACGACTACGCGCGTATATACGGGCTCATGGAAAAACCAGCCTTCCTGTTTGACGGAAGAAACGTGCTCGACCATGAAAAACTCTTTGAACACGGATTCAACGTCGTCCCGCTCGGACAGAAAAGCCTGAAGCATATCTGAGAGCCGGTTTCAAGACTCCGCGCGGTCACGGAGAGTTTTGAAACTGGTTCCCGTAATAAAAATGGCAGAATTCGCGAAATCCGCAAATTCTATTTCGCGCTTACAGCGCTTTTGCGATGGGGGAATCAAGCGCCCCAGCCCTTCGGACTGGGCAGTGTTATCCCGCGCCTTCAGCCCTATCACGGTTGTTTCACGAAGCCAGTGCGGTATCTATGCGGCATGGAAGATAAGCCACTGCAATTAAACAACTTCGGTTGGTTTGACCCGATGCCAGTATCAAATGGCGGAGAGAGAGGGATTTGAACCCTCGGTAGAGTTGCCCCTACACAGCATTTCCAATGCTGCGCCTTAAGCCGCTCGGCCATCTCTCCGTCTGTGGGGGGACACATGTAAAGCGGGTAATTATAGTACGCTTTGGGAAGTTCGCAAACACCGCATGTTTATTTTTCGGCGGGGCCGGCGGATGCTGCTCGGCGAAGAGGTGAATAAGTCTTCGTTTTTTTCACGAAGCTGTGGTGATCACCGCAATAGTTTTGAAACTGGCTCATTAATCGCTGTTTTTAAAAAATTCATGAAATTTTCTGGGTAAAGGTGACCGGGCGTGCGTCGTCGCCCGCGAGATAAGTGGTGTTCGACGGGAAGGCGAAGTCTATGCCTTCGGCGTTGAAACGCTCAAGTATCCGCAGGTTTGTCTTCTGGCACCATTCGAGGTAATCCTTGTATTCCGGCGGATGGTACCAGGCTATGACAAGGATGTTGAGGGCCCAGTCGTTAAATGAGTTGAAATATATCCAGGGCGGGAAATCCTCGTTCATGCCCTCGTGGTTGTCGAGTATTTCGTGGAGAATTTCCAGGGCGCGTTTCATTTTTTCCGGTGAAGTGTCGTATGTCACCGTGATATTGCTTACCCACTTGATAAAGGGCCGGCGCCCGATATTTTCCACGACGTCGTTTGCCGCGCTTTTGTTGGGGATGTATACCTGATGTCCGTCGAGGGTTCGGAGCCTGGTGCTTCTGAACCCGACACTTTCGACTACGCCGTCGTAGCCTGAAAGCTTTATCCTTTCACCAGCCTTGAACGGCTGGTCAAGTATAATCATGATTGAGCCGAAAAAGTTTGCTACGGTATCCTGGGCTGCGAAGGCGATGGCAAGTCCGGCAACACCGGCTCCGGCTAGCAGTGTGGTAATGTTCAGTAGCAGGATGTTCTGGCCGATGAAAAGGGTGGCTCCGACAAAGATCGTTATCTTGAGCGATT
>CAZGYO010000091.1:0-8733 GCA_964530455.1 uncultured Victivallales bacterium | reverse complement strand
TCGACCTGGGCTGGTGGGACCGCGACACCAGCTACGAGCGCGGCGACTTCACCTCGTCCATCGACGTCTACCGCAACCACGTCTTCGGCTCCGGCGACAACAGCCTGGAGGCGGACGGCTCGTATTTCAACGGGCGGTTCATCGAGAACGCCTTCATCACCAACAACAGTCCGTCCACCCAATCCACCCCGGGCGGGCCGTATTACTTCGTGCGCAACATCTTCTATAACGATAAGCGTGCCGACGGCACGTTCAAGCTGCCCAGCTCCATCATCGCCGTGCACAACGTTTTCGGTACATCGCGCGGATCGAGACACGGCGGCAACAACCTGCGGTTCTGGAACAACCTGTTCGTCTACTCTCCCGGCCGCAAGCGGCGCGATGAAAAGGCCCGGATCCTCACCACCAAACAGCCCGGACCCGGCGCGGCCAGCGACTACAACGGCCTGCGCGTGGTGCCCGAGGTGATGAAAGACAAGCCGTTCGCACTGCTCGACGGTCGGGACATCACCGAATACGCCACGCTGGAGGAATACGCCGAGGCGACGGGCTTCGAACAGCACAGCATACTGATCCCCGGCTGGGAGGACTTGTTCGTGAAAGTGCCCGAGCCGGACGGCAAGAAACGCTACCGCCGGCCGTTCCTGGACTTCCGTCTGAAGGACGGCGCGGTGGCCATCGACGCCGGCAAGGTGATGCCGAACATCAACGACGGGTTCAACGGCAAAGCTCCCGACCTGGGCGCCATCGAGCACGGCGATCCGATGCCCCACTACGGGCCGAGACCGGTCGGGGAGAGGTAATTCTGATTACTTCCATTAAAGCCAATTTCAAAACTCTCCGCGCCTGCGCTACCAACGCGGTTCACGCGGAGTTTTGAAACTGGCTCATTAATTTATATTTGCAACGCAAATATAAATAACAGGAGAAATAAAATGAAGAAAACAGCAATGGCAGTTCTGGTCTTCGCGTTTTTGCTTACCGGCTACGCGGAGGAGAAGTGGAACCAGTGGCGGGGCTCGGAACAGCTTGGGGTTACGGAAATAAAAAACCTTCCGGTAGAGTGGGGCGACAACAAAAACATAGCCTGGAAAACCAAAATGCCGGGCCCGGGTTCGTCTCAGCCCGTCATCTGGGACAACCGGATCTACGTGACCTCGTTTTCCGGCTACGATCCTGGAATCGGCCCGAAAGATAAAAAAGAGGGAGCCGAAAAAACCCTGAGCTACCACGTGACCTGCCTGGCCCCCGCAGACGGAAAAATTATCTGGACAAAGGAACTCAAGCCGCTGAATCCCGTCAACCAGGAGTCGCGGAACCTCGCCTTCCACGGGTGGGCTACGCCAACCCCGCTTGTCGACGCCCAACGGCTCTACTGCTCATTCGGAACCGGCGGGCTTTTCGCGTTCGACCACGACGGCAACGAACTCTGGAAAGTCAGTATCGGAACAAACAATCCGGACTGGGGTTATGCCGCATCGCTTGCCGACCATGAGAACATGCTCATCGTGAACGCCAGTGTGGAGTCACAGAGACTGATGGCCCTCGACAAAAAAGACGGAAAAGTTCTCTGGGAAAACGGTGAGGGATTAGGTCCCAAAATGAACGGCCTTACCAGGTCCACCCCGCTGGTATTCAAGAACGCCGAAGGGAACTGGCGAATAAGTATTGTGGCGCCCGGGCAGCGGCTGAAAGTATACGACCCCGCCACGGGAAAAACAGTGTGGGAATCGAGGAATTTCAGCAAAGGATACGCCAGCAATACTCCTGTGCCCAACCGGGACGGAAGTGTCCTTTACTGCCTTGCGGGAGGATCGCATGGTGAAGTGACTGCACTTGCATTCAGGACGGGCGACAGCGTATCCGAGCGTGAGATATGGCGTCATGCCAGACGGGGGGTGGCGCTTATTCCCCCGGTTCTTTATAACGGCAGGATCTATTACGGCGCATACGGTTCGGAACGTCCGCACGGCACATCATGTTTCGGGTGCCTGGACCCCGCAACCGGAGAAGTCATCTACGAAGAGAAGATCGAGGAGATCGAAAAAGTCAAAGACTATGTCTACACACCGACCTTCGCCGGGGACGGAAAAATCTACATACAAACACAGATCACCGGCATCTATGTTCTCGATGCCACTTCGCCGGAATTCAAAATACTGGCCCGCAACATCCTCTGCGAGGACCAGGTCGAGACAAAAATGAAACTCGCCGCAAGAAGAAGTGAAAACAAGAGCGGCAACGGGTTCAACGCAATGCCCGTCCCCCTCCCCGACGGACGTCTCCTGCTCCGAAGCTACTGGGGCATCTACTGCGTGGGGAAATAATCCCGACCCGAAAATTTCACACAAAGTGTTAATAAACAGGCCATTAACCCTAAAATATCGATTTTTCATGAAATAACGGGGCTCGTCAAATCTCCGCTGCGAACCGCAGGCCGGAAACGCAGAACAGCCGGATTTTCTATCCGGCTCTGATTGTTTTTTCATCGAATCATACTATTCTTTGTACTTCAACTTAACAAGGATAAAGGATACAGATATGCGCATAGGATTTATAGAAGACTCTCATCTCAGAGGTGGAACACAGATATGGGTAACGGAGGCCGCCGAGGAGTTCATCGACATGGGCGACGAAGTCAAGGTCATCGCTCCGGAAGACAGCTACGTGGCGGAGAAATGCAAGAAGGAAGGCGCGGAGATCTTTACCTACGACTGGGACGACATCCCCGCAAACCCGGAGAAATACAAGGATTCCTGGAAACGCGGTCTCGAATCGATGGACGTCGCAGTCTGCACGGTACACCCTCCGCGGGAGGGCTTCCACTGCTCCGTTTTCGGCGCGGAATGCATTGCCGAGGCAGGCCTTGACACCGTTCTGGTTCCGAAAACCGGAACAATTGTTCCCGAATACATGCGCGAATTCTACGTGCCGCGCCGGGAAATCAACTACCACGTTATTTCAATTACCGAGTTCACTCTGAAATACCTGCTCGAAAACTACGATATCCCGAAAAACAAGATTCAGCTGATATACCAGGGAACAGAGATTGACAGGTTTACAAGTTCCGAGAAGGCCAGGGCCAGGGCCTGGCAAAAGTACCCTCTTACACCGCAGGCCGGTCCCGTTCTCGCTTCCGCCGGCTCTTTCGAGCACAGAAAAGGCCAGGTAATCCTTCTCGAAGCGCTTGCGAAACTCGCAAAAGGCCCGCTTCCGGACGTGCATCTAATGCTTGTCGGCGAAGGTCCTGACGGCCCGATGTTAAAGGAACAGATTGAGGATATGGGTCTTGAAAAGAATGCGTCGATGTTCCCTTTCACGGACAAGCCCAACTATGTCTTCGAACGCGCGGACATTCTGACGCTTCCCAGCCTCTACAAGGAAGGTCTTCCTAACGTGGTGCTGGAGGCAATGTCAATGGGGCTGCCCGTCATCGCTTCAAAGCTCGCGGGAATACCCGAGGTCGTCTTCGACGGTGAAACCGGATACATGACGGAACCCGGAGACATGAACGGAATAGTAAACGCCGTCGTCAAGCTCTGGAACGACCCTGAACATTGCCGTGAAATGGGTAGAAAGGCCAGGGAACTCATGGAGCGGAAATTCGACAAGAACAAGCAGTTTGAAGAGTTCAGGTGCTTTTTCCATGAACTTGTAAATAAATGAAAGACTCCGCCGGAAAGGAAGACTTCGACATCTCCGCGCTGCCTGATCTCTACGATCCCGACCGCGAATGGCTTGAGAACGCGAAACGCGCGCAGGCCGCCCTCTGGAGAGGCGGCAAAGCCGCCGGCGATCCTCCGCTGATTGTCCATGCCCATCTCAGCCCCGAGCAGGAAGCGATCCCGTCCTACAACAACCTGGAAATATTCTGCGACGCCGACAGGATGCTCTGCGAGGAACTGCGCGAAGCATGCCGGATCGCCAATGCGAAGTCCTCCGGTATCCCGTCTATAAGAGCTAACCTCGGAACAGGAATATGCCTGGCCTGTATCGGGCTCGAGCAGGAGGTTTTTCCTGATAAGATGCCGTGGTTGCAACAGCATCTGAGCAAAGAAGAGGCAGGAAACCTGCAGCCCGACGATATTCGGCCGCGCGGTTCCTTCGCCCGCGGTCTTGAGATGATGAAAAGGTTCCGTCGGATAACGGGCGACTCGCCCGCGGTGTACTGCATGGATACCCAGGGGCCCTTTGATCTAGCCCACCTGATGATAGGCGATGAAATATTCTACCTGTACTACGACGATCCAGAACTCTTCGAACACGTCATGGAAATCTCCCTGGAGATCGGAATCAGAACACATACCTGGATGAAAGAGATAAACGGCGAACGTAAAAACGAAATGTATCACAGGAACAAGCTCTACGCCGACAGCGTCGGCATCCGCATATGCGAGGATACCACTGCAATAGTCGGCCCTGAACTCATAGAAAAAGCCCTTGAATACTCACAGCGGCTGGCAAGGCATTTCGGCCGCGCGTGGATACACTACTGCGGGAGGAACGATCATCTGACAGCTGCCGCCTGCCAAATTCCCGAGTTCTGCGGAATAAATTTCGGCATCATCCCCGGTCACGAACAGGATCACGATTTCGATGCGGATCTCAGTCTCTGCAGGGATACCGGAACAGTTTATTTCGGGAATGTTCCGATGCTCCCCGGTGAGACAGCCGCGAATTACCTGCGGCGTCTCCATAAATGGGCCACGGAAGCTGTGCTTATCCCCGTCGCCGACGCCGCAATCGGAGAAGAGTTCCCCGACCATGACTCCATCCTCGATTACTGGCGAAGTATTTAGAGAGCCAATTTCATGAAAAATACGGGTTCAGGATCCCGGGACCCTGGTGTCCATTTTTAACTTCTTTTTCCAGTCGGCGGCGAGTTTGACCAGAAGATTTTCGATTTTGTTCAAGCCTTCCTTGTTGGGAACCTTCTTGCCCTCCTGAAGCTTGTGCGCGGCTTCCTGGTATTTTTCCTGTTCCAGAAGCTCTTCTGCCTCGCGAATAACCCGGGCTTGAAACTCAAGCGCGTCGTTCCATACCTGCTCGTACCTGTCCTGAATATCGGGATATGACGAAGTATCTTTGGCGATGTTTTTGACCTTTTCAAACTGGTCGAGAGCGATAGCGTAATCCTCGGGATTCCGGCGGTAGTAGTCCTCCGCGACGGCGAGAGCATCCTCTATCTGGGTCTTTTTCCGGTGATTGAAGACGACGACAGCTGCAAAGACGGCCGCCGCGATCAATATCAGGTAAACGAGGATAATGCCGGCTCCGGAACCAGACCTTGCCTGCTTCAGAGGCATCGCGACCGAAGAAGACTTCCTGGTTTTCGCCGATATTTTTTTCGGAAAAGCTTTTCCGGATTTCTTTCTGCCTCTGGATTTCGAGGCGCTTTTAAGAGGAATCCCCGTGTTTGTCCCCGCGGTTTTTGGCTGCTTTTTCGGTTTGGAGACATTCTCTACCGCCCGTACGAATTCGTCCCACGAACTGAAACGCTCATCCTTGCTTTTCGCCATCATCTTCCTGATAAGATCGACCACCGCCGGGCTAACTTTTGCGGAAGGGTTACGGGTGGCTGGTTCCGGGAAAGGATCGGTGACGTGCATGCGCACGATAGTCATGACCTCCTCATGGTCATAGGGCGGAACCCCGACAAGCATGTGGTAGAGCGTTGCCCCGAGCGAGTAGAGGTCGCTTCTCCAGTCAAGCGGGTCTCCTTTCGCCTGTTCCGGGCTCATATAAAGCGGGGATCCCAGAATATGTTCCGAACGGGTTCCCGAAGAGGCCTGATTCAATGACTGGGCGATGCCCATGTCCATGAGATAGACTTCCCCGGCATTGTCGTTCATTATGTTGCCGGGCTTGATGTCGCGATGAAGCAGCTTGTGGGTTTCCCAGGCATATTTCAGCGCGTTCCCTATTTTTACGGCTATCTCAAGAATCTCCTTTTCACTGAACTCGATCCTATTGTCGATGTAGTAATCGAAATCCTTGCCGTCTATATAGTTCACAACAAGGTAATAGGTGCCCTGGAACTCCCCGGCATCTATCGCCGTGATAATATTCGCGTGGTGAAGCCGCCCTGAAACCTGTATCTCGTTCAAAAACTGGTGCGTGATCTCCCGATCCTGTATGAGCGAAGGCGAAAGCATCTTCAGCGCAACTTTGCGGTTCATCGAAAGCTGATTCGCAAGATACACGTTGCCCATTCCACCCCTGCCGATAAGACGGATTATTTCGAAGCCATTGACACTCGTTCCGGGCGCATATTCTCTTTCCGCGGATTCGATCTGTATCTTATACCCGCAGTGCGGGCAGGTTATAAACGAGGTCTCTACTGTAGGCTCGATCGCAAATGAACCGTCGCATTTTGAACATGTGAATTTCTGCATTGTAGCAATTAGAACCCGGTAAAAGTTTACTTTTCAAGCACATATTCAGCAAACCCCGTTTGCTCGGGGCCACGGAGAGTTTTGAAATTGGCTCTCTAATAATAAATTACTGAAACAGCATAATTAAAACTGGCAAAACTACTAAAACAGGGTTTTTCGAAATTTCAACTCCGCCGGTCCCCATGCACCAAAATTTAGCCCCGTTATTTCATGAAAAATCTATATTCTTTGCTTATTCACTGGTAGAAATGCTGTTCAGCAGTCTTGCGGCTTCGGTGTCTCCGTTTTCTGCTGATTTCCTAAGCCAGGAAACGCCGAGATTCTGGTCCACACGGGTTCCTTCGCCGGTGATATAGCAGAGGCCGAGTCTTCTTTGAGCCCTCGGATCTCCCTGGGCGGCGGCTTTTTCGAACCAGTAGAAAGCAGCCTTTTCGTCTTTCGGACAGCCTCTTCCCTCCATGTAGAAGACTCCTGTATTGAACTGCGCGTGCGGATCCCCCAGCCTGGCGGAATCCAAAAAATACTCTGCGGCGCGTTTTTCATCCTGTTCGATTCCCAGCCCCTTCAGCGCACAGAACCCGAGAGTGAAGATAGCCCTCGCGTCTCGATTTTCGGCCGCTTTTTCGAGATATTCTACAGCTTTCCGGAGATTTTGTTGCAGGCCGCTTTCCTCCGTGCCGAACAGGTAGAATTCGCCCATTTTAGACTGGGCCGATGGAAGACCCAGATCCGCGGCTTTCCGGTAAAGCCTTACCGCTCTCTTTTTGTTTCTATCCACGCCGAGTCCGTTCTCGTGGCAGTACGCGAGTTTCGCCATTGCCGCCGCGTCCCCTTTTTCAGAAGCATCCCTGAGAAGCCTGATCATACGGTCATGGTCACCTGCATCTTCCATGCCCTTGAAAATACAGTCCGCCAGTATGCGCATGCCCCTGGGATCCCCATGGTGCACCGATTTTTCAAGAAGCCCGATTGCGCGGCTGCTGTCTTTTTCCGCAGCCCGGCCTTCCAGGAGAAGTTCGGCGAGAGGAGCGAAAGCGAACGGAAACTCTTCTTCTGCAAGCTCCTCCAGCATTGAGGCCGCTTTGTCCCGGTCCGGACGCAGCAGATATCCGCGAACTCCGTTATGCCCGCGTATCCCGTCCCTGTAACACAACGCCTGGTTGTACTTGGCCTGCGCTATCCCCTCTTCGGCGGCGCGTCCATACCACAGGAACGCCCTGTAAGGGTCTTTCCCGACACCCGTCCCCCTTTCATAGCACAGGGCAAGATTGAAGATGCCGGAAGCGTTCCCGCCTTCAGCGGCTTTCAGGTAACATGCCGCCGCGAGTTTTCGGTTTTCAGGGACGCCTGAGCGTCCGAAAAAATAAAGGTTTCCGAGTTTCAGCCAGGCGGAGGGATCCCCGCCGAGAGCCCGGGCGCGGAGTTTTTCAACGCCGGGGGGCTTTCCGACTGCCGGGACGTCGGCCTCCGCGGATATTCCCCGCACGGGAAGCAGTAGAGAAACTGCTAATAAAAAAATGTGGCGAAGCTTCTTCACGAAAACTCAGGACTTGCTCTCGGTCTCCGGTTTGTCTACCCCGTCTATCTTTATCCCGGAATAAAGGTCGGTGTACTCCTTCAGCGCCTTGTTGTATCTCTCGATGTCTTCTTTGGCGAAATCGCGCTTGCCGATTTCCCGGTTCCTGACAATCGATTTGTCCGCGAGTTCGATAAGTTCGGTTATGCATTGGTATATATTAAGTTCGCTGTTGCTGAAAACCTCGTCGGCGGAACGTATCTGGGTAGTTATATCGCTGCCTATGAACGAACTCAGCTCCTTCTCCTCCTTGAACATTATCAGTTCATGGTCGACAAGCGTCATTGCGGCCCGTACGGTGTCGATAAGCAGTATCAAATACTGGTTGACCGGATCGGGTATTTTGTCGCCGTCGGATTCATAGGACTCGTTCAGCGCGCGGCCGGTATTGCCCGCAATATACAGAAGCTTCAGAACGGCTTCGTAAAGCTCGCTTCTGACTTCTTCCGGGTATGAGAAGAGGGGGACGCGCAGCAGAGCAACAGCGCGGTCATAGGCCGCGTCGCGCCTGGCCATAAGAGGGGCACGATTTATTCGCGCAAGTTGCGAGCTGCCGAATCTATCCTTCTCCGAAGACGGCACAAAAGGAATTCTCCTGAATGTCCGTTTTACACCGTCCAGTACTTTTTTGCCCGGTTTTTTTCCCATATTGTTTCTTCCACCTCGGCGCTAAGCCGTTTGTTTCATGAATATGCGGGCTAAGGGCTCTTTCCCAGTTCGCGCATCACTTTTTTCAAGTCTTCCCAGGCATCTCTTTTCGCG
>CAZGYO010000090.1:0-8810 GCA_964530455.1 uncultured Victivallales bacterium | reverse complement strand
GTTACGTGCAGATTCTAAAAGTTTTGGAATATCCAAAACCTTTTCGAATATGCACGAACTAGGCAGAAAAAGCACCGGAAAAACACGCACCGACGCTGGCGCTGTAGGCCACGAAATAATGCAGTTCGAAAAACATTGGGACATAGAAGGGCGTATTCTCAAGGAAAAACCGGACATTTTTATACGCGAGGTTACCTTTTGTCCCTGGTCATACTTCAATCCTATGGCTTGCAGAATTCTTGGCTGGTATATGGCAGGTGTTTGTAAAGGAATGAACCCGGACTGTACTTACCACCTCCCAAAACTGATGCCGGAAGGCGACAAAACTTGCGTATGGGAGATCCGGCAAACCCCCCATGACGGATTTTACTGAAAAAATAAAAAAGCTACGCAGATTCCGAACTTTTTTATCTTGACCTGGGATCAAGCGTTCTTCTCAATCCTTCGCCGGCGAAGTTGAAGGAAAGCACCGCGACCAGAAGGGCCAGCCCGGGCCACAGCGTCAGGTGCCAATGCAGAAAGGGGTTTTTAAACGCCTGCCTCAGCAGGCCCCCCCAGCTTGCGGTGGGAGCCTGGACTCCGAAGCCCAGGAAGCTCAGGCCGCTTTCTGCTATTATCGCGCCGGCAATCCCGAAGGTGTATGCCACCAGTATTGGTCCGAGTACGTTCGGAAGCAGGTGGAAGAACATTATTCTCCATACGGGCACGCCCAGGCACTCGCAGCTCAGGATATACGGCAGCGCTCTCTGTTTCAGCACCTCGCCGCGGACAATCCTGCTTAGCCCGGTCCATCCGGTAAATCCGATAACTGCGATGATAAGGAGTATGGACTGCGTAAAGCCACTGTCCATCAGAATCGCCATCAGTATGAGCAGAAGCAGGAACGTGGGAAAACATATTACGATTTCGACTATTCTCATTATAACCAGGTCTGTCCTGCCCCTGAAATAACCGGCGGCCATGCCGATGATTATTCCGAGAACTATGGCTATTGATGTTGCGAAGACTCCGACGGCAAGAGAGACCCGCGTCCCGTAAATCATTCTGGAAAGCACGTCCCGTCCAATATGGTCTGTGCCGAGAATGTGCTCGGCAGACGGTCTCAGGTACGAGGATCCTGCGGTCTCGTTCGGACCGTAACGGATCGGAGCGAATACCGCGCTGTTGCCTTTCTCTGAAGCAAGCTCCCGCCAGTCGGTGCGATCAAGTTTTGTCCCCATTGTGAGAAAAGGGACGAGCAGCACGGCGGCCAGAAACAGGGCCGCAACCCGGAAACCGCGCGGATGGCGCCTGAAAAGAAGGATGTACATCAGAAGGACCGGGGGCAAAAGGACCATCAGGTAGTTGAAGACTTTGGCGACTATTATCTCCGTGCTGTCAGGAGCAAAGACGTAGTACAGCATCGGAAAGGAGATTTTTCCGCCGCTGAAAAACAAGAGCGGCTTGCCATTTGCCAGAAGCGGCGCGTAAACCGCGACCAGAAAAAGAAAAACTATTCCTGAAACACCCGCAAGAGCAATGCAGTCTTTCCTGAAAGTTATCCAAAGCGCCTGCCATGGCGACCGGAAATCTTCAGGTCCTGCGCTTTTCTTGCCCACGCTGTCCTCTGTGTGTTTCACTGGGAACGGGTCCCGGCGCTATTTACTGCTCTTTTTGGGGCTTGATCCGGATCGGCCGGAACTTTTCGACTTTGATTTTCCGGAGGATTTCCTTTTCGTCGTCGTCTTTTTCGCGGAGGACGATTTTCCCTTTTCAGACGCCTCCGCCCCCTTTTTCACGTCTTTGTCCTTCGGAAAAAATAAAAGCTTGTTATTGTCAACCTTGACATCTACAACCGGGGATTTGCCGATAAGGCCTCTGAGAATATCCTCCGCGAGAGGGTCCTCGAGATAGCGCTGAACCGCGCGCCTCAGCGGCCTGGCTCCGTATTCGGGCTCGTATCCTCTTTCTATCAGGAAATCATAGACCTTCACGCCGGTTTTGAGATCAATGCCTCTATCGCTCATGCGGTTCTGGACCTTCTGTATTTCGAGTTCGACAATCGAACGAAGATCCTTCCGGTCAAGACGCCTGAACACTATAGTCTCGTCCACACGATTGATGAATTCAGGCTTGAAATGTTTCCTCGCGATATCCATCAGCTTTTCGTTGATCTTCTGAGAATCTGTTTCCTCGTCGCCGGACTGGAACCCGAGAGAAGCGCCCTTGACGAGTTTCTGTGCGCCGATATTGCTGGTCATGATGACAATAGTGTTTCTGAAGTCTACACGGCGTCCAAGGCTGTCGGTTATCTTCCCCTCCTCAAGTATCTGCAGAAGCATGTGCATCACATCCTGATGGGCCTTCTCGATCTCGTCGAAAAGAACCACTGAATAGGGCCTTCTCCTTATCTTTTCAGTCAGCTGACCACCTTCGCCGTGTCCGACATATCCTGGCGGTGAACCGACCATGCGGCTGATGTTGAACTTCTCCATGTACTCTGACATGTCGATCTGTACGAGCGAGTCTGGGTCCCCGAACATGAACTCCGCCAGCGCCTTGGCAAGCAAGGTCTTCCCGACGCCTGTCGGACCGAGAAAGATGAATGACCCGATCGGCCTTGCGGGGTCTTTGAGATCGGCCTTCGACCTTCTCAGCGCCCTGGCAAGAGTCTGTATGGCCTCGTCCTGCCCGACAACCGTCCGTGAAAGCTCCTCCTCCATGCGGAGAAGACGTTGCGTTTCGCCCTCCTCCATCTGCCGAACCGGAACCCCGGATATCCCCCCGACCACCTCGGCGATGTCCTCAGGGTCAATGGAGACGGCTTTGCCGCCTTTGGTGTTTTTCCAGTTCTCGAGTTCACTTTCGTACTGCGCCTTGAGTTTTTTCTCCTTGTCGCGATGCAGGGCGGCGTCCTCGTAGTTCTGGTTGCTTATCGCTTCAGACTTGTCTTTCTGGGCCTGTTCTATGCCGGACTCGATATAGCTGAGATCCGGCGGCGGAACCGTATTGTGTATACGCGCCCTCGCCCCGGCCTCGTCCATTACGTCAATGGCCTTGTCCGGCAGAAATCTCCCGCTTATATAGCGGTCGGAAAGCCTCGAAGCCGCCGCCAGCGCGGCATCCGTATACTTCACATTGTGGTGTCGTTCATAGCACGGCCCCAGGCCCTTGAGTATCTGCAGTGTCTCGTCAACCGTCGGTGGATTGACTATGATGGACTGAAATCTGCGCTCCAGCGCGGAATCTTTTTCAATGTACTTCCGGTACTCGTCCATTGTCGTGGCGCCGACGCACTGCAGTTCACCCCTCGACAGAGCAGGTTTTATGATGTTCGCCGCGTCCATAGCGCCTTCCGCGCCCCCGGCGCCGACGATAGAGTGCAGTTCGTCGATGAAAAGTATCACGTTGCCGGCATTCCTTATTTCGTCGATCACCGCTTTGATGCGTTCCTCGAACTGCCCCCTGTACTTGGTTCCGGCAACCATCAGCGGAAGATCGAGCGCAAAAACTTTTTTGTCCTGAAGTATGTCCGGCACCTCGTTCGATGTTATAGCAAGAGCAAGTCCCTCGACAATTGCCGTCTTTCCAACCCCGGCTTCGCCAATAAGGACGGGATTGTTCTTGGTGCGCCTGCAGAGTACCTGTATCACGCGGCTGATCTCCTCTTTCCTGCCGATGACGGGATCAAGCTCGTTATTTTCGGCCATCTGTGTGAGTTCCCGCCCGAATGCCTTGAGCGCGGCGTATTTTCCCGTCCCTTTTTTGGCCTTGCCGGGCTGCGGGGGGGGCTGGCCGGGAACATTCATGCCGTCTCCCTGCTCGCCGGGAAGGAAATCCGGGTCCAGGGCCTGGATCACTTCATGCCTGACGGTGTCCATATCCACGTTCATGTTCTTGAGTATGCGCGAGGCGACACTTTCACCTTCGCGAAGAAGCCCGAGCAGAAGGTGCTCGGTGCCGATGAAGCTGTAGTTCAGAGCCTTCGCCTCGTCCGCGGATAAAAGGAGGACCTTTTTGAGCCGCGGCGTAAAAGGAAGCCTGCCTTCTATCTGTGTTCCCCCTGAATTACCCGAGTTCTTCTCGACCTCCAGGCGCAGAGATTCCAAATCCATACCCATAGATTTTAAAACCGATACCGCGACCCCCTGTCCGAGACGAAGCAGGCCGAGAAGCAGATGCTCCGTTCCCACATAGTCGTGGTTGAATCTGGCCGCCTCTTTCTGGGCGAGTACAAGCACCTGCCTCGCTCTCGGCGTCAGTTTCTTCATTTCCGAATCTCCGTCGTATGGCATGTTTTTTCCATTCATTATGTATTTCCTTCGTGTTGTGGTCGGTACTGAAAAATTCTAATATGACCCCGCCCCCGAAACATACTTAAAATGTCAGAATCCTGTTTCGGAATTGTTGTTTGTATGTATTTGTACAAGATATATGCTTTGACCGCGATTGCAATTTAAAAATTAATCACTATTATATGGCCAATTGAAAACGGAGCTTCCCCGCGGAACCGTTTTTGTCAAATACAAACAAGAGGAAAAATGTATGAAACACCGTCTCGCTTTTTTCTCGGCATTTGCGGTATGTTTCACGGCTTTCGCGCTCCGGGCGCAGGAAAACCGCTGAAACCGCCGTCGAGAAAACAGTCACAACACCTGCAATCTGGTTTGTGGCTCCGATCGCGTCTCTGCTCGCCCTTCTTTTCGCGTTCATCTTTTACAAGAGGATGATGAGCGCCGGAGAAGGCAACGACACCATGAAGGAAATCGCACAGCACGTCCGCGAAGGCGCGATGGCGTATCTTTCAAGGCAGTACAGGGTCGTGGCAATCGTCTTCATGGTACTGCTGGTCATCCTGGCAGTACTGGCGTTTTTCGGGATACAAAACCCCTTCGTTCCAATCGCCTTCCTTACCGGGGGCTTTTTCTCCGCTCTCTGCGGCTATCTGGGAATGAAAACTGCTACAAACGCCTCCGCCAGAACGGCACAGGGCGCCAGCGAAAGCCTGAACCGCGGTCTCCGCGTCGCTTTCCAGTCGGGCGCGGTGATGGGGCTTGTGGTCGTTGGGTTCGGTCTTCTGGACATTTGCCTTTGGTATTTTATCCTCGATAAACTGGTGTACACAGCCGAAAACATGGCGCAGGGCTGGACCTTTCTCGGAATGAAGATGGTTCCCGCCGGATGCACAGAGATCGACAAGCTTGTACATATAACAACCACGATGATAACTTTCGGTATGGGCGCTTCGACACAGGCTCTCTTCGCGCGTGTCGGCGGCGGCATATACACCAAGGCCGCTGACGTCGGAGCCGATCTTGTAGGTAAAGTCGAGGCCGGAATACCCGAAGACGATCCCCGAAACCCCGCGACAATCGCGGACAATGTCGGTGATAACGTCGGCGACGTTGCGGGAATGGGCGCGGACCTCTATGAATCTTACTGCGGCTCCATCCTCGCCACCGCTGCCCTCGGCGCCGCGGTAGGCGCGCAGATGCTTCATAAAGGCATACCGGGCTGGACCATCAACGATGCCATCGGTCTGGTTCTCGCCCCGATGATAGTGGCGGGGATCGGCACGATTATATCCATACTCGGCTGTCTTTCCGTAAGGTGCGGGGAGAAAGCTGACATGAAAACACTTATGAGCGCGCTGGCTCTGCCGCTCTGGGGAAGCACCACGGCCATCGCAGTGGTGTGCCTGGTAATGGCCTACGGGTTCCAGATGATAACACCGGGCGTGGCCTTTGCCGTTATCGCCGGACTGACAGCCGGATGCGTTATAGGCAAACTCACTGAATACTACACTTCCGACGAGTTCAAACCGACTCGTGGCATAGCCGAACAGACTGAGATGGGCGCGGCCACTACCATAATAGACGGGCTGGCGGTCGGCATGTACTCAACCGGATGGCCTGTAGTGACGATTATCGCGGGCATCCTCTGTGCCTTCGGGTTCGCCGGAGGCTTTGAGAACTTCGGCATGGGGCTCTACGGAATAGGTTTTGCGGCCGTCGGCATGCTTGCGACACTGGGTTTCTCTCTTGCAACCGACGCCTACGGCCCTATCGCCGACAACGCCGGCGGCAACGCTGAAATGGCGGGTCTGGGCGAAGAGGTGCGGAGAAAGACCGACGCCCTCGACATGCTGGGTAACACTACAGCCGCAATAGGTAAAGGGTTCGCCATTGGTTCCGCGGCCCTCACGGCCATGGCGCTTCTCGCCGCATACATCGAGGAGGTTAAGATATGGGTGGTGAAATTCGCGGATGACGCCCAGTATATGCTTCCGAAAGGAACAGGTCTCACCGCCGCGGATGCTAAAAAAGCGGAAATCCTCGATTTCGTTGGATGGTTCGAACTTCACCTGATGAACCCGATGCTCCTCTGCGGGCTGTTTATCGGCGCTATGATGGCATTCGTCTTCTGCGCGATGACGATGAAGGCCGTCGGACGCGCGGCGGGAGCTATGGTCAACGAAGTACGCCGCCAGTTCAAAGAAAATCCGGGAATAATGGAAGGCACCGAAAAGCCGGATTACGCCAGATGCGTGGATATCTCGACCGCTGGTGCGCAGCACGAGATGATAGTACCATCCCTCATTGCGATAATCGTTCCGGTAATCACCGGGCTTATTTTCGGTGTCGCGGGAGTAATCGGCCTGCTTGCCGGAGGGCTTGTATGCGGATTCGTACTGGCCACTATGCTTAACAACGCCGGCGGCGCATGGGATAACGCCAAAAAGTTCATCGAAAAAGGAAACCACGGCGGCAAAGGATCCGATGCACACAAGGCCGCGGTGGTCGGCGATACGGTCGGGGATCCCTGCAAGGACACTTCCGGCCCCTCGCTGAATATTCTCATCAAACTGATGACTATGGTCAGCATTGTCTTCTCGCCCGTTGTCGTGAAGTTCTCGCCCGCCATACAGAACTGGCTGGTCAGTCTCTTCGACATGATTCCTAAATAAGTATCCCTGACAACGCAGCATGAAACAAAAATCTGCCGCTGGATTTAAAACGATCCGGCGGCAGTTTTTATATTGAGAGCCAGTTTCAAAACTCCGCGCAACGGCGGGTGGAATATGGTACCCGAGGCAGGATTCGAACCTGCGACCAATAGTTTAGGAAACTACTGCTCTATCCCCTGAGCTACCCGGGCATATCAACGCGTCCAGTCCGAAGACAGAAGCTAAGTTGTTCAGGAAAACGGAAAAATCAAGTACCCGGAACCAAAATATCCTTCGGGAAAAGAGCTTGCAAAAATGGATTTTGCATGAAATATTCGTTCGGGTCAACAACCTTTTCCAATTCGAAGGGAATTGATGTTCGAATACATTTTAAAACGTCTTGCATTGGCCATGGTGACGCTTCTGGCGATAATGCTGGTAAGCTATGTCCTGTTGCGTCTGGCTCCTGGCGACCCAACCAAAAGCACTTTTCTGGGCGAGAGCGCGGGTGTGGCCGAAGGTCTTTCTGCGGAGAAGGGCGCACTGGCCAGGAACCGTTCGCTGGAGGAGAAACTGCATCTGAACAAGCCGGTGTTCGTAGGTTTCGCGTTATGGATCAGGGATGTGGTACTGCACGGCGATCTCGGCGATTCGGCATCGGTGGACAAGGGCATCCCCGTAACGACTCTCATCATGGAACGTCTTCCCGTAACTCTCACCCTGAACATATGCGCTGTTATAGTGACTTACTCCCTGGCCATTCCCATAGGCATATATTCTTCGCTTAATCCGAATTCCAGGCTTGACAAAGCGCTCACGCTTTTTCTTTTCGTGCTGTATTCGATGATGAGTTTCTGGGTGGCCCTGCTCCTTCAGGCGACATTGTGCGAGGGTGGACTTTTCCCGCTGTTCCCTTTAAAGGGGCTGGCCCCCGACAGGTCCCTGGGAATAACGACCATCGGCATTTTTCTTTCAAGAGCCTACCACATGGCCATTCCGGTTTTCTGCCTGAGTTATGCGGGATTCGCGGCACTTTCCAGGTACGCTCGGGCGGGCATGCTAGAGGTGGTCGACCAGGACTATATACGAACAGCGCGTGCCAAGGGGCTTCCTGAACGGGTTGTCATATTCAAACACGCCCTGAGAAACGCGCTCATAATCCTCATCACTCTTTTCGCGTCGCTGCTGCCGGGGCTTGTGGCCGGAAGCATCATCGTCGAACACATCTTCAACATTCCCGGCATGGGTTCGCTTTCGATGCTGGCGCTGAGCAGCCGCGACATTCCGCTTTTGATGGGGCTCTTCGCATTCGGCGGCACGCTTACACTTGCAGGAATACTTGTCGCCGACATCCTGTATATGGTTGTGGACCCGAGAATAAGCTTTGATTCTAAATGAAGCAGTCAAATGAGCCGATTTCAAAACTCTCCGTGGCCGCCTGCCGCCCAAGGGGTTGGGGCGGAGTTTTGAAACTGGCTCTCCAGGTTGATGACAGGCGCGGATCCTGCAAGGGGGGTGGACATTGCGGAATTCGGGTGTATTATTCTGGTTTTCAAGCGGGAGTTTCCATAAATAAATGATCGGCGACAAAGACAGCATTGGCAAAGTGTCTGTACACGACTTCACCTTCGGCGAGACCGAAGAGGATAAGCTCGCGCTTGACTGCGGAAAAAAGCTTGGGCCCGTAAACATACGCTACGAGACCTATGGCGAGCTGGACGGAAAACGCGACAACGCGGTGCTTATTCTCCACGCCCTTAGCGGCGACGCCCATGTGGCCGGCTATCATTCCGAGGATGATAAAAAGCCTGGATGGTGGCACGACATGGTGGGACCCGGAAAGTGCTTCGACACCGAAAAATACTTTGTGGTATGCTCTAACATC
>CAZGYO010000089.1:0-8885 GCA_964530455.1 uncultured Victivallales bacterium | reverse complement strand
AAGCGGCCGTCTCAAGCTTTTCATAGGGCGCCGCCAAGAGCCGTTCCGCGGCGTGGGCCGGGGTGAAATGCGCTAAAACGCATACGACGATGCATGCAGATGTCCCCGAAACAAATTGTGATACGCCGAATTTCATCTTTCTCCAAGTCCAAGTGCAGATACTACGTTGCAATCTGTGCTTCCTTAGAGCGTGGATCCGTGAGATTCTCCTGACGGTGCGGATGCGAGGTTATTCAGTGCTGCCAACGCGGTTCACGCGGAGTTTTGAAACTGGCTCAACAGTTTATATGAAATTTTCTCGTTAGTGTACTCAGTGCTATTCGATTTCCAGATCTCCCACGTCGATCTCAGCGGTGGCAGACTGCCCCAAAAGCTCTATGTTCACTGTAATCGTCATCTTTTTCCTGCGTTTCAGAACCACTCCGGATATACCCCTCATCGGCCCGTTTGTGATTTTTACTTGTGCCCCCTTAATGATTTCTGGTGCGACGATTAGTTCCACATCTTCCGAGGCGCGTTCCAGTATCCGGAGGCTGTTAAGCTCGCGGATCAGGGTCTTTTCAAGCTCTTTATCCATGCCGATCCTGTAAAGGACAGCTCCCGCGAGGCACATGGTTCTGAACGCCTCTTCGTCCAAGCAGCAGAAAATGTATCCGGGAAACATTGGGATCTCGTTTTCCACAGTGCGCCGCTGGTACCGTTTCGCAACCTTTCTCAGCGGCAGGTAGACCTGAATGCCGTTGGCGGCGCAGAAACCTGCAAGCTTCTTTTCCTGGCGCGGTTTAGACCTCACTGGAGTCCACAGGAAATTCTGATGATGCCTGATTTCGGGCAAGCTAATATCCCGTCCCGGTTGATTTTCAGGTTCCTGAGGGAACGAGGCGGATGTCCCTGCAGATTTCTCTTTTTCCTGCATGTTCAGACAGTCTTTCAAGAATCTTTTTTTTGGTTTGGGGGTTATTCAGTTCCATCATCCATGCACTGTGGTCGACCGCCACATAAAGCAGATGGTTTTTGAGTCTTACAGGTTCGGAAATTGCGGCGATTTGCTGGCCCACGGCTTTTTTCCAGGCGGACTTGAGCTTCATCAGCTCGATCTCCTCCTCTCCAACAGCTTTTTCAATAAGACTTTTCACCGCGTTACGCAAAGACACTCCCCCGGGCAGGCGGGCGGCAATCTCCCGAACCGCACGGTCATCACCATACCAGTCGTGCAGTATATCGTTGACAGGGGGGGGCTTTCGCCCGCCTTTCCATCCCGTACGGGCATAGTTGTCCCGTGAAGCGGCGGACATCGTCAGAATACGGCTATCGAATGCATGGGCAACATCAGGGCTTCGTAAGTCAATTGGAAAGGAGCCATAAACCCTTTGGCAATATGCCCGATCCCGCTGCTCCAGAATCCGAAAGGTAAACCTAGAGTACATTCGATAACCCCCACGGGCAGAAGGAAAATATTAACCATTTCGCCGAACATCCTGCCTATTCCCTCGGCCACATTTCCGACTCCCTTCATTGCGTAAGGCGCGACAACCTTGGCGGCATCAATTGCGTATGGCGCGAGGATAGCCATAGTTACCGGCTCGAAAGCTTTCGTCTCGGGAATGGTCATTGCCGACAAGCCCGTGACGACCAAGGCTGTAAGGATAATTCTTTTCATAGTAGTCCGCTCCTGTTTTCTTACGGACGGTAATATATTTCCATCTCCGGAAAAGTCCAGCCAAAATAATAAACTAAAGAATCCTCTTCGATTCCTCCCATAGTCGCTCCATCTGTGCCGCGCCGGCTTTTCCGCGGGCTCTTTGACTTTTAGCGAGCTTCTTTTCAATATAGCCGAACCTTCCGCAGAACTTGTCAACGGCTTTACGAAGCAGTTCCTCGGCTTCCCCCGCATCGAGAAAACGGGAGAGGTTCACGACTGAAAAAAACATATCCCCGAGTTCCTCGGCTATGTGTTCCCTGTCGCCTTTTTCCAGCGCGGCCGACAGCTCTTCCGTCTCCTCCCTTATCTTTTCCAGTACCTGCCCGGGCGAAGACCAGTCAAAACCCTTTTCAGCGGCGCGGAGCTGCACCTTCTCCGCCCTCAGCAGTGACGGCAGGTTTCTCGGGATACCCTCGAAACATGAACCGCCCCCCTTTTTTTTGCCTTCCTTCTTTTTCGAGGCATTCCATACCTCGACCCCCTCCTCGGGATTCTCCGCTGTCTTATCTCCGAAAACATGCTCGTGCCGCCGCACCAACTTCCCGTTCAAGCCGTCTATTATATCCTTCATGCCGAATCCTCCGGCCTCCTCGGCTATCTGCGCGTGAAAGACGATATGAAGCAGGAGGTCCCCCAGTTCTTCCTTCAGATTCTCCTGGTCCTCATTGTCGACCGCGTCAAGCAGTTCCGCGCACTCCTCGACCATCAGCGGTTTCAGGGAACAGTGGTCCTGCGCACGGTCCCAGGGGCAGCCGTTCCCGGATCGAAGATACCGCATAAGCGACAGAAGACGTAAGAATGAATCTTCGACGGAACAGGTCCGGTTATCCAGAGGGGAGGGTTCGTCTAATGACATCAGGATTTGCGAAGTTCGGAGACGGCCTTGCGCGCCTCTTCCGGGATCTCGGAGAAATCCGAATATGTCTTGCGCTCGCCGTTGATTATGACAGTATAGGAACTTGTCACCTTGTTGATGTTCTCAAGCTCCTCGACCTCGTCCCGCGTCTCCTCGTCCATTTCGTCCTTGGACTCGAATACCAAGTATTCGCCGTTCTTCTTGATGATGTACTGCTGGCTGGGAGGCGAGATGTCAATGCGGAGCGTGTGGTCTATTTCTTCAGCCTTTCCATTTTCTTCGAGAAAAGTAACATCCGAACCAACCGGTTCGTATTTCTTTTCTTTCTTACCAAATATCCAGGACAAGAGACCCATAAGACTTCCGTTTCAGTTATAATTGACATAGTATTATATCCCGCCTGCAGCAAAATTGCAATAGCAAGCAGGCGAAGAACAAAATAAATATTTTTTTTCACATTTTCGGGATTAATATATCGTCAAAACGCTTGCAATGCCGGCAGAGCGGGCTAGGGTAGGCTCAGAGGGCGGTAGGGTGAACCTCTGAACAATAATGCATCAAAGCTGCGAAGCTTTAGAATTAACTTGAGCGGAGCCATCCCCTACGCCCTTTTTTTTACTGTTATACCGGTTCGAAAACACAAGAAATGGCTCTCGCAAAGGCGCAAAGAACGCAGAGAATGGACGATGCCAGGCAGGCAACTTGCGGAGTCCGCAATGCTCATGCCTGACAAACTGAAACCAGGTCTTATAAAACTTGGCGATCTTGGCCTGCCTGTGCCGTGCATGGCAGACAGGCGGCTTGGCGAGAGAAAGAATGAATTCGAACCAGTCACTTCAACGGACGGAGTACCGCCGCTGAGTTTGTCGGAAGATGCCGACCGGATCGCCCCCGCTGATTCGCACTTTATTTCCCTGCTGACAAGCAGGTGCCGGAAAATGCATGACAGAAAACATCAAAGAGACTGGCAAGAGCTTGAACAGCTCATAAAAAAAGCGGAAAAAAGGCGTACTCTCCGTAAGATGTCGCCTGAGATGCTTTCCAGGCTGGATATTCTTTATCGCCGTACAAGCATACAGCTTGCCCGTATCAAGGGGAAAAGCAGGGATCTTCATCTTGTCAACTACCTTAACAGTCTTGTCGCTTCAGCTCACAGCATCATATATATCCGTGAGAAACAGAGTTCTGTTCCGGGCATTCTGCTTCTGTTTACCGAAAAGTTTCCCGGGACTGTGATGAAGGGGTGGGCCTACCATGCCGTTTCAGCTTTGTTTCTGATCTCCGGTTTTATGGTCGGATACCTGGCAATGAAGCTGGATTCGACTGCGGCCTATGCGCTACTGCCCGCCGGCGAATTCCGGCAGCCGGGGGTCGCCCCCGAGCAGCTCGCCGAAATGCTCAGGTACGGCAGGGACATGGGGCACGGCGGCAAATTCTTTTTTGCGTCCTTTCTTCTCACACATAACATCAAAGTAGGCCTTCTCTCGCTCGCCACCGGGATCCTCGCCGGTATAATACCTGTGCTTCTGATGTTCTACAACGGCATAGTCCTTGGCGCTTTTTCGGGTATTCACCATTCCGCGGGGATATATCTTGAGTACTGGGCGTGGATACTTCCGCACGGCATCACTGAGATTTGCGCCATCGTTCTTTGCGGAGGAGCCGGCATCAGGATTGGACACGCCGTTGTGGCTCCCGGTCTCACGCCGAGAATGGAGAAAATTAAAGAGGCGGGAAAAGACCTGGTTGTTCTTGTCTCAGGAACGGTCGTGATGCTTTTCACGGCGGCGGTTATTGAGAGCTTTTTAAGGCAGAGCCAGATCTCCTGGAAAGCCAGAATCATTTTTGCGTTGTCGACTGCGTTATTCTGGCTTGCCTATTTTACATATGGCGGATGGCTTGCCCTGCGTGACCGGAAGATCCGGAAGGGATCCACCGCCTAAAGGATATTGCGGGCGCGGACCCGGAGATATTTGTTCACCAGCGGAGCTGACAGCTCCCTCGAATCCGCGTCCAGGACAATCACCCCGTTCATCCTGAGAGAATGCAGAGCTTTCTCCCGTTCCTGCATAAGTCTTAATACGACCGCCTTTTCCCATATATTCTCCATTGAACTGCTGGGGTTCTCCACGAGTTCCGAGAGCAGAGGTGTCTTTATAGCCGCGAAAATTACGCAGTGGCGGCGGCCGAGTGAAGCCAGTGCCGATCTGAAGTGGAGAGATGTGTCGTGATCGTTGAGGTCGGAAATAACTATAATCAGTGAACGTTTGGGCTGGCGGACCTGAAGGGTGCTGAACATCAGAGAAAAATCTGTTTCATTCCAGCTCGGACCCAGATCGTATATGCTCTCAACTATCTGATTGTATGTTGTCAAGCCTCCCTTCGGAGGTATAAATCCGAGAACCTTGTCATCGAAGATTCCTATTCCGCAACGGTCGCCGTTTTCCAGGGCTATCCTGGACAGCATAAGCGCGGAATCGACAGCGCCGTCGAGCTTTGTCCCGTCCCGTACCCGGCCTCCCATCAGTCTTCCGCAGTCAAGCAGCAATATGACGTCGCGATGCTGCTCCACCTGAAACCTCCTGACCATAAGCTTCCGGTGTCGCGCGCTTGCGCGGTAATCTATTCTGCGTATGTCGTCACCCTGCCGGTAATCGGAAATGCTTTCAAATTCAGTCCCCTCTCCCCTGATTCTGGTATTGCTGTATTTTTCCAGTAGAATCATATCACTGCTTATCTCTTTCCTGAATCCCTCCATTGAAAGCAAAGTCTCCGGAACTATCCTGATACTTCCTTTCGAGCCGGTGGAAAGCTGTCCCTCGAAAAATGAGAACGGCCCGTAAACCCTCAGCCAAGCGGGACCGAACATATACTTTCCCCTGGCTCCGATCCTGACTTTGTTGCGCACTGTATATTTTTCTCCTCCGGACAAGGTGAAATCAGCAAAAACTATGTCCGGCTCAGCCTCCAGAGGAAGCACATCGCGCAATCTTCCGCTTACCGTGACGTCAGAACCGTTATCAAGCATTAGTCCGGAAATGAAAATATCACCCCGGGAAGCCAGTTTCGGCAGCTCTCGGTAAACACTGATGTCCCGAATAGATTTTCTGATCCTAACCAAATCGGTGGTCCCGGCTATAAAAGACACAAGGATGATCAAAGGAATCAGATAGAGTGCATATCCCGTAAAAAAACAGGATATACCCGTAAAAATCATCGCGATCCCGGCAAAAACAAGAGACTTGCCCGGTCGGATTCTCACCTCGGGACCTCTACCATTTCCATCGTTCTCGCCAGTATGTCGTCGGGGGCCAGCCCCTCAAGCTCGGCGGTAGGACTCAAGATCACGCGGTGTCGAAGTGCGGGGCAGAACGATGTCTTGACATCATCCGGCGTCACAAAATCCCGTCCGTCGAAACGGGCCATGCTTTTGGCGGCTACAAGAAGCATCAGCCCCGCTCTGGGGCTGGCCCCGAGCAGAAGACGTTCCTCGTGTCTGGTCAGTTCCACAAGCCGACGCACATAATCGATGACCTCGTCCCTGACATATGTATTTCTTATGATCTCTTTGGCCTCGAGAACTTCTTCCCTTGTGGCAACTTTCTCAACATCGTAGTCACCCAGATCATGACTGCAACCAGTTGCGTGGTGCTCCTTGAGTATCCTTTCTTCCGTAGCGGCTTCGGGATAGCTGATTATAAGTTTGAACATAAACCTGTCAAGCTGAGCAACAGGCAGGGGATATGTACCTTCGTGTTCCACGGGGTTCTGTGTTGCGAAAACCATAAACGGCGCAGGCAGTTTATGGCTTATACCATCCCTTGTGACAGTGAGTTCCTGCATTGATTCAAGCAGTGCGGATTGCGTTCTAGCCGACGCCCGGTTGATTTCGTCGGCAAGGACAAAATTTGAGAATACCGGCCCCTGCTTGAATTCGAACTCCCTGGTCTTGTCATGAAAGACACTGGAACCGGTTATATCATTCGGAAGCAGGTCCGGGGTCATCTGAATGCGGCTGTATGTCATGTCAAGAGTCTTGGCAATTGTCCTGACAAGAAGCGTCTTCGCGGTGCCTGGTATCCCTTCAAGCAGGATATGGCCATTGCACAGCAGTGCGCCCAGAGAGAATTTCACAGCTTTATCCTGGCCGAAGACGACCTTGTCTATTTCAGCGGTGATTCTTTTTATCAAGTCTTCCAGTTGCATTTTTCCAGCTCCTTTACATGTTTTAATATTTTATTGCCTGGCGCCGGCACTCCGCGCATGGTTTCAAGTTTACGGGCGGAGTGCCTTAAAATCGCCGCCTTTTCCGCTTCCCTGGACTCAAGCGCGTCGGCGACCTGGTCGAAAGAATTCAGTCTCTGGCTGAGACCGTAATGTTTCTTCAATGCCCATAGATACCCGTCAAGGTACTCGTTGAGCAGAAACCCGGATTTTCCTGCTTTCACAAAAAACTGTGACATCGCATCCACGTACTCCCCGACTGAACGTCTTCCAGGTCCTGTTGAAGGCAGGGGCGGGCCCAGGGTGCAGGCCTGGCGCCATAAAAAAATAGCTGAAGCGGCCACGACAGAGACCGCGATCCAGCCGAAAGGGAACTTCAAAAGCAGCCACAGCGGCTTTCCCCTTACCGTAAGGCCATGATAGAACTCATTTATAAGCAGAGGTCTTGCCGGCTGGGCAAATACATGAGCGGCAAGGACAGGATTGTCTTCCTTTGTCATGCATGCATTGACAAAAAGCCGAAGGTCGCCCAGCACAATAACATCACCTTCACCAAGTTTGTAATGTCCAAGAACAATTCTCTCGGCCCCAGACTCGTCTTTGACGTATATCCGACCGAGTGCATCTACTTGCCCGAATTCATGTATGTAGTTTAAATTAACCGGGATCCGAAGTCCCGACACATGGTCCGTGATCCTGGCAAAGCTTCCCTGGGTCTTGATCCCTGAAAAGACTGTCTGCAGCGGTGTCTCTATAAAACCGTAGTTCTCCATGGATCTCATATAGCGTCCCGAAAAACCGTCGTTATCCTCTGGCTCCTTGAGATCGGCTTTGACTTTCTCTATGCGGATGCTTTCAAGCCCCAACTCTTCCAAGGCCGAAATTTCCTTAAAAAATGGTGGGGACCCGATTGTATCTCCAAAGCGTATTTTTTTCGTCGGCATTCCGGGGGCCACGACAATGAATCCTCCTCCGTAAACGAAATCACGGCATTTTTTGAGATATAGAGGTTCCCGGCAAAGAATGTCTTTTTCGAATCCTAGAAACACATAGCAGCGTCCATGATCATAGTTGGCCGGCGGAGAATAATCCCTTCCTACGGGAACCCCCAGTCTTCCCAGCAGTTCATAGAGCGCCCGCGTTCCGTACATGCATGTCCCAAAGGAATCCGGATATTTTCCGTCGCGGTCCGGCGGGGCGGAAACTTCGACCAGCATCCAGATTATAGATAGCAATGCTATGCATATCAGCACAGTCAAAACGCTTCTGGCTCTCGGCATTGCGCTATTCCACATTTTTCAATTCCCGTTTCAGGTACTCGTACGACTCAACCCCGCGTTCGTAGTCGGAGCGGGCGCAGTCTTCGCCGCCATACCATTTATAGTCTATCAATTCGACAAAACAGGACAAGGGACTGAAAAACCTGGTTCCTGCATACTCTGCGAGGTATTCTTTGTTTGTCGCAGCGTACCTGACAATGCCTCCCCGTGGCTCGGAAAGTCTCAGAAGGCACGCCCGGAAAAGATACCTGAGCCCGGATATATAGTCGCCGTTTTCTGCCGCTTCAAAGGCGCGCCTTTCCCATAAATGCGGTTTCTCCGAAACCTCCTCGTCCAGTGTAAAGTCTTTTTCAACAACTGTATTGCGTAAGGCCGACCTGAAAGAATAAAAGATATGCCAGATCAGAAGAATCAGTATTATTAAGAGCAGCAGAACAAATCCGTAGGCCAGAAAAGGAGACAGCTCATAAAGGCCGGCGAAGAAGTGGCGGAATGAAGCTAAAAAATCCAGTATCCCATCTATTATCTCCTCAAGAATCCCTGTATTCAACCTCTCTGCGGGTTCAAGCCTGTATTCAGAAGACTCAAGTATTCCGGATGCCGTTTTGCGGATGGCATCAGCTTCCGGAAGAGTTATCTCGTAGCTTTCAGTCCCAGTGGCCATTGCCGCCCTGTAAGTCCTTTTGAGTGTTGTTTCGGTCGGCTTCCGTCTGGCCGTCTGCCATTTTGTGGGCAAGCAGTGTCAAGTCGAAGTTTTCGTGCTGACAACCTGAACTCTGCAAGCTTTGATAACCATGTCAATTTTGAGGCTGACTGACCCCGA
>CAZGYO010000088.1:0-8890 GCA_964530455.1 uncultured Victivallales bacterium | reverse complement strand
CCGGGCGGCAGAGGCAGTTCGTTCGGCAAATTTTGCGGGGGGGGGATCTTTTCCGGCAGCGTCATGGTGAACTGGAGTACCGGGTATATTCCGCCGAGTTCGACCAGATATATGCGCCGGCGCGTGGATTTTTCGCGCAATTCCATAATCAGGGAGTTGCGGTTGCTTGCGAATTTCGCGTCCGGATAAAGCCTGGAAAGCGTGCTGAATGCCGAACGCAGATCCTGGTCGAGAAGGGAAATTCCGGTCTTCATATCCTGTCCGTTTATTCGGACCGGTTCCGACCAGAGTTCTTTCGGGTTCAGGGCGGTGTAGAGAGATCCGCTGGTTCCTCCTCCTCCGAAGGGCCAGAGAGTGTATACTTCCGCGGAAACCGAAAATGCGAACATCACGGCTACCGGCAATAATGCCAGAAGTGCTGAATGAATATTTTTCATAATCTCCGGGAAACTGTGCTTTCAGATTCGATTATAACCTAAATGTGATCCACGTCCATTGCAATCTTAACAATATCAATACGTATGCGGAAGCGCAATCTCATTCGGGTCCGGCGGCCGACAATGTTTTTAGAGAGGGAATTCCGCGTAGTTCGCTCGGCCATGAGGAACAGTCGCACAGGCATTCCAGGGATCCGGAAGAAATTTTTCGAGACCAGAAGTTGAGGTTTATGAGTTCGGGATAGGTCCAGTGCGGCATATCGGCGCCGGGTCCTCTTTTCAGATGCGAAGAAGAACGGCATTCGGTGGGAGGAGGAATTTCAAGGAGCATGCTTTTCCTGCTGTCAGAACAGCGTCTGAACTCGGTCCTGAGCAATTTTCTCGCGGATGGTGAGAGAATGCACGGTTCTCCGTTTTCGTCCAACGCGTTTTTCGCCCCTGAAAGAAAATCTTGCGGGGCGACTTTGCCGAGCTCATTATTGGTGCGGGGAATCCGATTTTCCGTATTCCCGGCAGTCGCGAAATACCAGTTGTACCTGTAATTTCCGCGCATGGCGACGGGTGAATTGGGACTTTCGAAAAGGGTTCTGCGCACTTCCAGGCGGCCATCCGCGTAGGAAAAGCTCATGGCCCCGTTCCCTGGTTCGCGGCAAAAATTCCACCATCTCCATAAGTCAAAACCCAGCCCCGTCTCAAAAAGTTCGCCGGAAACGCTTTTTATAACCACCAGGGGAGGAATGCTGTCCAGCTTCACTCGGCTCGAACCGCCCAGATCGATCCTCCGCCCTTTTTCAAGATGCCCGTGACTGCCGAAAGAATAGACTTGAAGCTCCGTCCATTCTCCAAGGAGCAGGAATGTGTCAGCTTCGAATTCAGAGACCGACACCTCGGCAGGAAAATGCACGTCCGAAGTCACCCTGACAATGTTTTCAAGCGCGGAAAACTCGCGCCTTGTTCCGGGTTCCGCGCCAAAAGGGATCCGCGCCGCGGATTTCACCGTGTACAGAGGCAGGTCCGTGGTCTTGTGAACTCTGAGCTCTGGAGGCAGCGCGAAGGACTCCCCTATACTTCCCCAGGAAAAACCTGACACGGAAAGGCGGATGCCGCCGTTTGAAAAAACGACCCCACCGTTTCGGTCCGTTGAATATTCCCATCTTTTCATCAGATTCAGTCTCCCGGGTAAATCTAACGCGGAAATTTCAGATAGCCAGCGCGCCGCAGCAGCAAGGAATCAAAGCCCTGAGCCCCGCTATTTTACAAAAATCAATATTTCAGAGTTAATACTCTGTTTATTAAGAGATTATATTTTTTTTCAAAATTACAAAATGTAATTTAAAGGAATAGATCCAATTTCAAAAATCTCTGTGGCTGCGCCTGTCTGTGTGCGAACAATACTCCGTCCATAATTGGGAAACAACTCTAAAGCTCGCTATATTGTATGCCTATGGATACGGAAAAGAAAAAAGAGAAAAAATTCAGATACAGAGGCAGAGTGCTGGTCTACACACTATTTATTGCCGCGCTTGTCCTGAGCCTTTTCGATTTCTATCTGGAAACCCGTGGTTTCCCTGATTCAGCAAAGAAGTTTCTCGAAAACCTGGCACTGCAACATGGGCTGAACATGAAATGCGGAAACATGCGCGGCGGAATCGTCTCCGGGCTGATCATGGAAGATGTGGTTTTCAGAGAGACCGCAATACCGGAAACCCCTGTCTTTTTCAAAGCTTCACGCATGCAGGCATCGCTGTCATTTTCTTTCTCAAAACCTTTCTTATATTTGTCGTGGTTCGAGGTTAAAGACGGTGTATTATCAATCCCGCTGTTTCCGGAAGACGGGCTCGAAGGAATCAACGATGTCTTCGTTGTCGAAGATATACAGGCCGCCTTCTCCAGGGAGGAAAAAACACTTAAAATTGAATATCTGTCCGGTTCAGTGGAAGGCAACAGCATCAGCGCGAAAGGCGCAGTACATGGTTTTTTCTCTTCAAAAGAGAGATCCGGTTCAAAAAGTGAGGGTGTGAAACACGAGATAAGCCCTGTAAACCAGGTAAGCCATCTTCCACGCGAGTTCAGAAAGCAGTTTGTGAGAAAATTCCACGCTTTCAACAAGCGTGAATACTCTTCGTCCCCACGCTGGAACGCCGATATACATATACATCAGGGAGAGCCGTCGGAAAACTCCATTGCGCTCCTTGCCGACATTCCTTCCTTCACGTTCAGACATCTGAAAATACTGTCTCTTAAAGGCAGACTTGAATATGAACATGACTCGGTCTCCATCAGGGAATTCAGAGCCCGGCTCGAAAACGGCAGCTTCCTCGAGATTAACGGCAGCTACCTGCCGGAAACGGATATTCTCAAGGGCGGAATTCGCGGAAAGATATTCTCAAGCCAGATAGCAAAACTTATGCCCGGTAAAGAATATGAAACAAACAGGATCAATGCTCCCGGCCCGATAACCCTTGAAGCCGACCTGCACGAACTGTCCATCAAAGACAGAAGTTTCCGCGGAAAAATCAGGCTGAAAACACCTGAGCTGAAAGTGAAGTCCGAGACAGTCGAAGAGCTTGAATGCATTATCCTGCTCGACCAGCCGTCCAGGCTCCATACTGAAACTCTGCGCATAAGCAAACTCACTCTCGAAAGCAAAAGGCACAGGGTCGAGTTTTCCGGGGTTGTGAACCCGAGGGAAATGACACTGAAGGGCAACGTCTCCGGCGAACTTTCCCCAAACGGTTTCCATGGAATCTTGCCGGAAAAAGTGAGGCACGTACTTAAAGAAAGCATCGTATTCTCCGACAGAAACGTGAAACTGCTCGGAAACATCGTCGAAGGCGGAATACATACCCCCTTCCGGGGACGCTTCCACCTGATGGTTCCAGCCCTGTTCCTGAAAGGTTCCGAGATCAGAGACGTTTCGGGAATACTTCAGGTTAAAAAAGACAAGATATACGGCAGTGAGTTCCAGGCTGTATTCAATCGGAACCTGAACATCAAGGCATCTTTCGAGATCAATCCGCCAGATTCCGACATGATTTTGTCCATTGCAGCCGAGGGGCGGCCGCAGGCGCTTCTCTCGTTTGCCGGGAAAAAGTCGGGCGAGTTTCTGGACAGGTTGTTATCGGATACGGATTTTCCAGACGACCCGGAAAAAACGCAGATAAACATGAACATCTACAGACGCTGGAAAGAGGACGAGTTTACGAGAATCAGGGGAAATGCGGCAATATCCGACTTCACCTATCGCGGCAACAAGTTCGAGTACGGCGCGGGAAGTTTCGTTGTACAGGGAAAATCTCTCGTGCTTGTCCCGAAACTTATTCTGAAAAGACCCGAAGGCCATGCGTTTTTCTCTCTTGCCTACGATGCGCGAAAAACCCTCGAAACGGCATGTCCCGTCGCGTCGGAACACCGGCCCGATCCGGAAACACGGGTGCTTAGGGCAAAGTTTAAAAGTACGCTGGACGGAGACGTGCTGACAAAGACCATGATGTCCAGGTGGAACGTCCCGTTCCTCAAGATGCCGGAACCTGTTCCAGTTGAAGGCAGCGCTTTGATCGACTATCTCCGAAAAGAAAAGGTATTATTCAACGGCAAGATCGACAACGGAGCCTGCATCTGGAAAAATATCCTCTTCAGAAAAGTCAACGGCAATGTAATTTATGAAAACAGGCGGATCGATATTGATATCACCGACGCCGATCTTTACGGGGGGCAGGCGAAAATGGATTACAGCTATTCCTATCCGGAAAATAAAGGCCGGATAAAGTTTGAAACCGCCGATTCCGGTTTCCAGGCTCTCCTCGCCGATATCGGGATCGAAAATAAAAAAGACGCCAGCGGCAGGCTCTCGGCGGATTTCGACTCCGGCTTCCGCTATGATAAAGATAAAAAACTCATGATGGACGGTGCAGGCAATGTCGCCGTCGAAAATGCGGACATATGGGAAATACCGTTTCTCAAGGGATTCATAGACCTGCTTCCGTTCAAACTGGAAAAGGACTGGGGAAGCATCACTGTGGCGAATGCGCAATTCACGTTTGAAGGCGACAGGATAAAGAGCGATTCGATACAGACAAACGGAAAGGTTCTGGCGCTTACAGGTAAAGGTGAATACCGCCTGGATTCGGGAATATACGACTTTCTCGTGAGAGCCAGCTTCCTCAGGGAGTCTCCCGCGCTCAACCTCATGAGCAGAATATTCGACCCCGTAACCTGGATGCTCCAGGCCAGGCTTCGGGGACAGGGTAACAAGATGAAATGGGAAGGCAAAATCAAAAAGAAGAAACCCTGATTTGGTTCTTCCCGGTTCCTGCACTAACTTATTCGACTATTTAAACATCGTCCGCGAGCATTACAATTGAAAACAGACGCACATCATAAAAAAAACCTGCTCAAAAACGCGGGACAGGTCGTTGTCAAGGTGGGAACACGTCTTCTCACCGACAGAAAAATGGTCTCGAGCATCATCGCCCAGATATCCGGGCTGAGAGACAACGGGCTGCGCGTACTCCTGGTAAGTTCCGGCGCCGTCGGGACCGGGATGAAAACACTTGGAATAAAGAAACGCCCTGGGAAAATATCCGATATACAGGCACTTGCCGCGATAGGGCAGAGCAAGCTGATGACGCTCTACGAAAGAGAATGCAGAAAACACGGATTCCATGCCGCGCAACTGCTGCTCAGCGGCGACGATCTAAGGGACCGCGAACGGCACCTGAATGTTCTTAACTGCATACACTCTCTCTGGAACCGCGACGTCCTTCCAGTCATTAACGAAAATGATTCCGTGTCAGTAGACGAACTGAAACTGGGAGACAACGACACTCTGGCCGCTCTCGTCTCGGTTATGACTCGTTCGCCCCTGGCCGTCGTTCTTACCACCGTCGACGGTTTTCACCGTTCCGAGAACGGTTTGCTGAGAGACAGGATACCAGTGGTCGGAACCGCGCCTGAAGATCTCCTGGAAAACGCCGTCGAAACAGCGGACGAATACACCATAGGCGGCATATACACAAAACTGAAAGCGGCCCGTATAGTTGTTTCCGCGGGCGAGTCATTCTGGATCGCTGATGGACGGGATCCGGATATCCTCTCGAAAATCTACCGCGGAGAAGACGTCGGCACACTGTTCCTTCCCCGGGACAAACAGCTGATGCCGTCGAGGAAAAGGTGGCTTTCTTTTTTCTCGGATATTTCCGGAAGCATCGTTGTCGACGCCGGCGCCGAAAAGGCGCTTCTCAAATATGGACGAAGCCTGCTGCCATCCGGAATCAGCAAGGTCAACGGTAGCTTCAAACGCGGGGACACCATCGAGATATTCGGTCCCGGCAGACACGAGCCTATAGCCAAAGGGCTTGCAAACTATTCGAGCGGCGAAATCAGAAGAATCGCTGGCGTAAAGAGCTCGGAAATACCCTCGGTACTCGGCTATTCCGCCGACGACGAGGTTGTGCATCGCAACAATATGGTGCTGAGCTGACCGTCGCCCCAGCCCATTGGGCGGCAGGCCCTTTTGGCGCGAATGCCGCGCCTGTCTGCGTGCCTGCCTGAGCGACTACGCTCGCAGTCAGGCGACGCACAGGCAGGCGGCCACGGAGAGTTTTAAAATTGGCTCTACGGATCAAATATAAGGAAAATAATTTTATGGAACAACTTAAAGGCACGCTTAAGAGCATGGGTGAAAGGGCAGGAACGGCCGCCGCCGGACTTGCGGTCCTCGACACGGCAACGAAGAATTCCGCGCTTATCGCCATGGCGGAAGCAATAGAGGAAAACGCCGAAAAACTCCGTGTTGCAAACACAAAAGATATCGATGCCGGAAGAGAAAACGGTCTGTCCAACGCAATGCTCGACCGGCTGGAAATCAATGAAAAGCGAATCCGCTCGATGGCCAGTGGACTGGTTCAGGTTGCTTCGCTGGACGACCCGGTTGGAAGACTTCTCGATTCCTGGACAAGACCCAACGGGCTCCGAATCGAAAAGGTGTCTGTGCCGATAGGCGTAATCGGCATAGTCTATGAGTCGCGCCCCAATGTCACTGCCGACGCCGCCGGTCTTTGCCTTAAAGCGGGTAATGCAGTCATTCTGCGCGGCGGGAAAGAGGCCATACACTCGAATCTGGCCATCGCGGAATGCCTGCGGGAAGCGGGAACCCGCGCCGGTTTGCCCGAAGCGAGTATACAGCTCATTGAAACAACGGACCGCGATGCGGTAAGCATAATGCTGAAAATGGACGAGTATATTGACCTGATAATTCCCCGGGGAGGCGAAGGGCTTATACGTGCCGTAGTCGAAAATTCCACAATACCAGTTATCAAACACTACAAGGGCGTCTGCCATATTTACGTCGACAGCGAATACGATTCGGATATGGCTCTCAGAATTGTTGAAAACGCGAAATGCCAGCGTCCGGGCGTTTGCAACGCGGTCGAAACACTGCTGATAAACGAGAAGGCGGCCGCGAAATTCGCACCCGTCATAGCCGAAATTCTCACTGCGAAAGGTGTAGAACTGCGCGGAGACGAATCCTTTCTCAGGTATTTTCCTTCAGCGAAACCGGCAAGCGAAGATGACTGGAGAGAGGAGTTCCTGGACCTCGTCCTTGCCGTGCGCATAGTAAAAGACGTTGATGCAGCCATTTCACATATAAACACCTATGGCTCGGCACACAGCGACGCCATCATCAGCAGAGACCCCGAAAACGTGAAGAAGTTCCTGAACCAGGTCGATTCCTCCACTGTCTATGCCAATGCGTCCACGAGATTCACCGATGGAGGGGAGTTCGGGATGGGGGCGGAAATAGGCATAAGCACGGACAAGCTTCACGCGCGCGGTCCGATGGGTCTGCCCGAACTTAACACATACAAATATCTGGTACACGGAACGGGACAGATCAGAGAATAGCCCGTCATGAGCCTGCGGAATAACGATCCTGAACAGAACAAGAAGAAGTTTCCCCGCATGCTTCTCTTTCCCGGCTGGGCAGTGCCGCCCCGCGCATACAAGGACTTTCCCGCGGAAATACTCGATCCCGGGTTTTTCGGGTCCAAAGCGGATTTCGATCTCAGGTTTCCCGAGGCCGTGCTGGCAGGAGACCCGGCGCCCGCCGTACTCGCGGGACATTCCCTCGGCGCGTACTTCGCATTGCGGACGGCGCTCGCGCACCAGGTAAAAGCGCTTGTGCTTTTCTCTCCGTTCGCGAATTTTACGAAAAGCCCGTCAAACCCGGACGGACAACTGTCCGCGGTACTCGAGATAATGATCCGGCGACTGGAAAAAGATCCCGCAACCCTTCTTGATGAATTCCATAAATCACTTTTTGCGCCTGAAAAAAGAAAGTGCTGGAGACTTTCCGGCTTCAACAGGGAATCGATGCGTACTGGTCTTGAAATTCTGCTTGAATCCGATATTTCCGACCGGATCGCGGATATAAAATGCCCCGTGCTCGCGATAAGCGGCAGCAAAGACCGCATCGTCAAACATTCACTCTCGGAAAAAACAGCATTGGCTATGCCATCATGCACCCTTGCGAAAATCGCGGGCGCGGGACACGGACTCCCATTCACCAGAACCGAATCATGCCTTAAAATAATTGAGGAGTTCCTTAAATGATCCAAAGGCAAGAGATCGAAAAAAACTTTTCGCGCGCCGCCGCCGGATACAAACGATACGCCGTACTGCAGAAAAACTCTGCGGCAACACTTGCGGAATACCTTTTTGAAAAAACAGGCGCTGAACCTGAGAATATACTTGAACTCGGCTGCGGGACTGGTTTTCTCTCCGAACACCTGGTCCGAAAATACCCGTATGCCAGGTTCACTTTTGTCGATATTTCCGCGGCCATGCTTGAACAGTGCCGCTCAAATCTCGAAAATAAGTTCGCCGATATCGAACCACGGGCGGAATATATATGCCGCGACCTCCGTGACGCTGTTTCCAATGCGGAACCAGCGAAGGATATGATTGTCTCGGGTCTTACATTGCAGTGGATCGCCGATCTTGAAAAACTCCTTGAAAACTGCCGCCGCATTCTCCGCAGCGGAGGCATCTTGGCCTTCAGCACTCTCACGGAAGACACATTCAGAAATGTCAGGGCTGAATTCGAGAAACTTAACACCGCATTCCCAGGGCCCGCGTTGCCTTCTGAAAAAGAAGTAAAATGTATATGCAGAAAACATTTCAGAACCAAAACAAAAACAGAAACCGTAAGAGAAAAATATCCATCAATCCGCGCTTTCCTAAAACAAATTCAGGACACTGGCGCGGGTAATCCCGACACTAAAAAAGTCCCCGTCCACATCCTCAGAAAAATCATGGCGGAAAATAAAAAAGTCAGCGCCGAATATCACCTCCTCTACGCAATATGTGCGAAGAACACATATCGTGTAACCGGAAATTAACCCGTACATTTCACAAAGCCACGGCGGTCCTGAGCACGGCTTTGCCGTGCA
>CAZGYO010000087.1:0-8976 GCA_964530455.1 uncultured Victivallales bacterium | reverse complement strand
AGGTATGCCCGCTCCCGCATCGGCCTGCCTGAGCGACTACGCTCGCAGTCAGGCGGCCAGGGAGAGTTTTGAAATTGGCTCCCCAGTAAATTTTTCATGTACCCGTCCTGCCACAACACAATCCGAATAATAAACTATCGGTTCGGCAATGATATATCAAGCCGGGTGCAGGAGTTGACTTCTCTTTTTGCCGGCTTATTTTATGGCAGGAAGCGTACATATTCAGTGAACCACGTCGGGATCGGGCGAGCAAACGGGGTTTGCTGAATATGTACCATGAAGTCGCTGAGGACCACTGGTGCGAAGAATGAGCGTCCAGTGCATCCGTTTATTGGGATTCGTTTTCTTCGGGATCGAAATCGAAACCAACACTTCTATGCAATTTTCGCATAAACAAGAATCAAAGTGAAAAATTATCATAATAAGGAGGAGAAATTCGGATGAAGAAGATACTCGCGTCGATTTTCACTGTACTGCTGGCTTTTTCAATTACCGCCCAATCGTATTCCTGGCAGGAACCCCATGCGAAAGTGCTGCCGAAAGGCGACCTTGAATGGAGTCCCGAACCGTTTGCCTTTGAAAAGGGCGGATCGGTCCGCTATATCGATTTCGAGAACGGGGATGACAACGCCGACGGCAAAAGCAAGGACAGCGCCTGGAAACACCATCCTTGGGACAAAAATGCTTCCGGCGTCTCCGCAAAATGCACCGGGATCCATACCTATGTTTTCAAAAACGGTGTCACATACCGCGGGATGCTCAAGGGTACACCGGGCGGGGAAGCCGACAACCCTGTACGCCTCACTTCTGAGCCCGACTGGGGCGACGGGCATGCCGTTCTGGCCGGATCCGAACGCTTGGGAGGCGGCTGGAAAAGCGTCGCTGCCGCAGATGCCCCGCAAGGGCTTCCCGACCCGGAAAAGGTATGGCAGCTGAAACTCGGCAGGGGCCCCCGTCCGTGGTGCCTTTGGCAGGCGGATGAAAACGGCGGGATCAAACGCCTGCCGCTCGCTCGCGCCCCGAACTGGAAAGTCGATGAAGGTCAGATGGACGTCATGGCCGACTGGTGGCAGTGGAGTTGGGGTAAGGGAAACATAACTAAAGTCAAGCGCAAAACAGGTGGGCGCACAGTCGATATCCACGCATGCGTCGACAGGAAAAACCTCACACTCCCGAAAGACGCGTACATGCAGGCGTACGTATGGAGTGAATGGGGACCCGTTATGGGGACACCATGCGCACGCGAAGTCGTCGATTTCGAACCCGAAAAAAACAGGTTATTCTTTCCGGGATTTTGGGGTGGAGGCGGACGCAACGTCTACGGCGGCAACCGCTACTACCTGGAGAACAGCCCGTACTTCCTGGACGAGGACGGGGAGTGGTGGTTTGACAGCAAGAGCAACACTCTGTACCTGAGAATGGCCGAGGATCCCGCGCAGGCCGGTCTCGAACTGGCGCGTGAATCCGTGCTGATCGACCTGGTGGGCAAGGTCAGGAACATATCTATCTCCGGTCTCACGTTCAGGTTCACAAACGTCCACACCCCGCACCGGCGCTTCGCCGACCAGGCAGTGATCCGCTGCCTCGGATCCGCCGACGGCATCAATATCCACCACTGTACCTTCGAGCACGTGAACGTGGCCGCGCGGATAAAGGCCTCCGGCAGCGACGACTTTGTAGAGAACGTGCGTTTTACTGACAACCGGATCCGCTACACGGACTACGGCGCGGTTTTCGTAAAGGACGGCATGGGCTGGGGAAAGACGACGCAGAAAATAGGGCAACTGGGCGATGTGAAGATACTGCGCAACAAGATGGATCACCTCGGCATGAGGCCCGGGCGCAGCGATAACGGGCACGCCCTGCAGGTAAGCTTTCCCGACACCGCGGAGATCGCGGGAAACATAATGGATCGCTGCTACGGGTCGGGGATATTTGTCTTCGGAGCGAAGGCCAGCGGCTATCTCGGGGACGCGCCGCTTTCACGCATACTCATACACCACAACAAGGTAACAAACGGTCTGCTCCGCTCAAACGACTGGGGCAACATCGAGACGTGGCAGGGAGGGCCTCACTACGTATTCAACAACGTAAGCGGCAACCCCTGGGGCTACTGGAACTGGAACAAGCGCCACTTCGGTTTCGCCTACTACATGGACGGATCGTTCAAGAACTACCAGTTCAACAACATAGCCTGGGGCACCAGCAGCGAGGCAAAACCGCACGGCAACACCTCCGCTTTCCAGGAGATCATCAGCTACCAGAACTTCGTGTTCAACAACTCTGTGTTCCGTTTTGTCGTGGGATCGCGGCGCCAGGCCCCGCAGGCCGGACGCGACCTTTTCGCGGGAAATATCTGGGAGGATATAGGCGAATGGGTGCTCTGGCATGCACGTCCGGCAAAAAGCGCTGACGAAGCCAACCAGATGGACGTCGGCAAAGTCGGCAAGGAGTTCGTATATGGAACCATGGCATACGCGCGGAACCTGTTCGTCGGAAAACCCGAGAACATCGGTGTATTCGAAGCAAACGGTATGCCGCACATGTCGGCTGAAAGCATGCGCGAAGCACTGCGGAAACGCGGCGCGCGCGGCGCACAGCTTGGGAAGACGGTGGATTCAAGCCCGTACATGGATGCCGAAGCGCACGATTTCCGGCTGAAACCAGGTTCTCCCGCCATAGATTACGGCGTAAGGGTATTTGTGCCATGGGCACTCTGCGCGATGGTCGGCGAATGGAATTTCGCCCGGAACAACGCCGATCCTTCGGAGCTTATAGACGACCACTGGTACATGACTTCCGCCTATAAGGGGCGACAGGACTACTACAAGGTGCCGACCTTCCCCCTGGAAGGAGTCAATATCGGTGCGGACGACTTCGTTTCCGGCCCGCTGGAGAACTGGACGCCCGCCGGTGCCCTGAAGCTCAACGGCAGGGACCAGTACGCCGTGCTGGACCTGGGAGGCTCCGATGAAAAGGAAGCCGACGCCGAAAAGAAGGAGCCCGGGACAGAGGAATACAAACCGGCCGACTGGCTAAGTGTCACGGCACCGGAAAAAATTGTGCCCGGCACGAAGTTCGAGGCCGTGCTAAGTCTTAACGGGGTTGCCGAAGGCAAACAGCTTGAAGCACACCTGCACTGGGCCAAGAAAGATGCCTGGGGCGGGTTCAACGCGATAGGCATGCCGCTCAAACAGGAGGTAGGAGCCGGCAAATCCTATACATTCACCTTCAAGCCCGTAGAGAAGCAGGGGCTTGCGCGTTTCTCGATACTGGTTTTCGCCGGACCCGGTGGTTTCGGCAACAAGGAGATGGAAGCCAGTGTCACAATTCCGGCGGGAGAAAAGCCCGGACCGGCCATTGAAAAACTGAAAAGCCCGGCCATCGACAGGTCCAATTTTCTGATCGAGGCGTACCTGAAACTTGAAGGAGATTCCGGACTCATAATGCGAAAGATGGACGGCGGGGCCGGCTACGACTTGTCCGTGAAAGACGGCAGGCCCGTCCTCAAGGCAACGGGTTCCGGCCAGTCCGGAACCGTGTCGGGCCCGTCCCCGCTGAATGACGGGAAATTCCACCATGTCCTTGCCGAATGCGACCGCGAATCCAAGACTCTCATTATGTATATCGATGGCAGGGAAGCGGCCCGGGCGCCCGGTGTCGGCAAAGATGCATCTCTGGACAACAGCGCACCCGTCTATGTGGGCGGCACGCCGGAAGGCGAAAACCTCGCGGCCACCCTGGAGTTTCTGCGCATATCCCGGGGCACACTGGCCGATGCCAGTACGGATATCGGGGAACTTTACTCCTGGCAGTTCGATGGGCCACAGATGCGCGATTTCCGCGGAAACCCTCGCGGCGATAAACCCGACGCAGGAGCGCTCCAAGCCGAAAAATAACCCCGGATATAGTGAATGCGGCCGACTGCGTTTACTCGGCCTGTCTCCAGGAAGCGTATTCCAGGTACTGGTCCATGACGGATCTTACGTAGTGCCTGGTGGAGTTGTATCCTATCCGCGGATATATGTCGCCGCTGAAGTTCCTGTTTGCGGGTGCCCATTTTTTCGCGGCTGTAAGTCCAGCGTTGTATTCACAGAGCGCGAGTTCGTGGTGGCAGTTTGTGTAGACGGACCAACGCCGAAGCGCTCTTGCCAGATACCAAGTCCCGATCTCGGTGTTCACATCAGGGATGAAAAGCAGTCCGCGGTATGGAGCTTTTTTGCCGTGAAAACGAGCCCAGTCCTCGACCGCGCCGTCGGTAATCTGCATTAGGCCGATCTCACCGCTGGATCCTACCACATTCGGGTCGAAACGGCTCTCTTGCCAGATGACAGCCTTCACGAAACAAGGATCCAGGGCATGGCGCGCGGCGGCGTTCCCGACAAGCTCGTCGAAGCTTTTCTCTCTGGCCCTGATCTCGTGTTTTCTGTAGAACTGAGTCAAATACAGAGAGAGCAGTATAAGCAGGGCCAGAACACCCAGCAACCACTTGTAGCGCTTGTTTCTGTACCTGCGCTGGATCACTCTCCTGTACATAGGAACCCTTTCTTGATTTCGTGCGGGTCTCAGTTCATTACAGTAACGGTTATGGTTCTTTTTCTCGGTTTTACATCGGCCTCATAATGAAATATCTGCTGCCAGGTCCCTAGCAGAAGCCTCCCACGTTCAACCGGCACGGTTATTTCGGGACCGAGCATGCTTGCCTGAAGATGTGAGTGACCGTTGCCGTCGTGCCATGCGAGTTCGTGTCCGTATTCCTTTGACGGAGGGACCAGCCGTTTCATCGTTTCCGGAAAGTCTTTTTCGAGTCCAGGCTCGAATTCTATGGTCCCGACAACCCCCGTCGAGCCCACATTGAATATGTGGCAGAGTCCGTTTTCAAGCCCGGACCTTCCGACGACTTCCGCCACCATGCCGGTGATGTCGGTCATATCCGAACGCCCGCAAGTCTCGATACTGACGGTCTCTCTGTAAACAGACATATTGATTCAGTCCCCTATGGTTTTCCGTTGCAGGTCGATCAGGCCGGATATACCCTTCGAAGCAAGATCCAGCATGCCGTCGAGTTCCTCTCTGGAAAACTGCGCTCCCTCGGCGCTTGCCTGCACCTCGACGAATTCGCCGGATTCGGTCATTACAATATTAGCGTCCACATCGGCTTTTACGTCCTGTTCATACGACAGGTCAAGCACGAGATCCCCCTCGACCATGCCGACGCTGAGAGCCGCCACAAGAGAGATCACCGGATTTTCCGGAATCACCCCGGAAGAGACGAGCTGCTCCGCGGCGACAGCCAGCGCCACCATTCCTCCGGTTATGCTGGCGCACCTGGTTCCTCCGTCGGCTTCAAGGACATCGCAGTCGACGGTTATTGTTCTGGGCCCTAGTTTTATCAAGTCGGTCGAAGCACGCAGAGACCTGCCTATCAGACGCTGGATCTCCTGTGTCCTCCCGCCTATTATGTTCTTTCCACGTTCGCGCCTGGTCCTGCCACCCGGCGTCGATGCCGGAAGCATCTGGTATTCCGCGGTAATCCACCCCCCGGCAAGCTTCTGCTTCCTCATCCAGGAAGGCACTTCTTCCGCTACGGTCGCGGCGCAGAGGACTCTGGTTTTCCCGGCCTCTATCAGCACGGAAGGATTTCCGTTTTTCAGAAAACCCGCGTTTATGACAGTATTTCTCATTCAAGTTCCTTTCCGGGCTCGCGGTTTCAGCTCTAATTTAACAAGCGGACGTAAAACAGCGCGGAGCCATTTTTAGTATTCTTCTTTCATGTCTTCAAGCTTACAAAATAAAATCAATGCGCCAAAGTGCAAACGGATATCGTCAGGTTTGACGCAGCATGTACAGAAAAGACACGAGATACGGGTACAAAACGCGCTTTTGATTTTTGAAACCGGCTCTTTTCATTATATTTTCCGGTGTTATCGTGCATAAAAACCAAGTTGTGCTATCTTAACGGGCGGCTGAAATAAACAATCAAACTGAAGAGCCGGTTTCAAAACTTTCGTACATATTCAGTGAACCACGTCGGGGTCGGGGCTGAGACACTCGAAGACTGTCCAGTACTGACCCCGAGTAACGGGGTTTGCTGAATATGTACAAACTTTGTTAATGAGAAATTTCGAAAACAACAAAGACGCGACATTTTTACGCTTTTGCATGACGATGGTATTCCGGCTCGGGATGTCGGGGCTCATCTGCCTGTTTCTTCCTTCCTGCGGACGCGGGGCTCCTCCGCCTCCGCCCACCGCGCGTTCGGATCTTACTATTGAACTTTTCCGGGCTCTCCAGGCCCGCGACCATCAGACAAGCCTGAAAAAAATTGAACGGCTAAGGACGATAAACCCAGGAAACGTGTTTCTCGCGAACCTGGAAATCCGGGAACGGATCAATGTCGAGATACAGAAAAGCTGCGACAAGGTGAATTCCGGAAACCCTGAGGAAGCTTTGCGGATTATCGACGGCGCAATCGTAAAATTCGGCAAGGAATCCCACCTGCTCGAAGCCAGGGACAAGGCGGAAACGGCGTTGAAGCTCAAGGAGTCGCTTGCGAAGGTCGCCGACCCGGAACACTCGGTGGAACTTGCCAGGAACGCCGGGCTGCTTAGACAGATCGCCGGCAATTTTCCGAAACTCACCCCGCTCAAAGACTATGCCGAAGAAAAATTCGAAGAGGCCAGGCTCATGAGAGAATGGGAAGACGCGCTTACGATTTTAGGCGCGTGTTCGGACTTACAGGAGATGTTCGAAGACGGAAATCCGCATGTGAATCTAGCATATTCACTGATCGAACTTGAGGATCCAGACTGCCGGATTCTCCCGGAATATAGAAAATACATAGAGGGAAATAAAGAAAAACCAGAACCGTTCCGCTGATCCGTTTATTTAGCCGGACCGGAAAAACACAGGAGTTGTCATGAAAACCTTTTTCACAGTCGTTCTCGCATGCCTTTTAAGTTCCTTTGCCGCGATGGCAGGAGATCTTCCCCCGTCATTCGAGAAACTTCCGGATGTCGTCGCCTCTATCGGCGAGAAGAAAATAACAAAGGCCGATTTGCTCGAAGAGGCGAAGCCAATGCTCGAGAGGTACAGGCAGGACCCTGAAAAAGCCCCGCCAGACGCCATGTGGAAACGCTTCGCTATGGATGTCACCGATAATCTTGTAAATCGGGCTATCCTGCTCATGATTGCTGAGGGCGACGGTATTTCCCCTAGTAAGGAGCTGACCGACAAGGTTATTGCCGGGATGCTCAACGGTAAGCCGCTGGAAGAGATTGGGAAAGCGCTCGAGGCCCAGAATATTTCCATAGACGATTTCCGGAAGAGAGTAGGCGAAGGTGCGGCTATTCAAAAATGGGTCGAGGAGAAACTCATCCCGGGAATAAGCGTGTCGGATCAGGAAATAGAGACACGCTACCGCGAAAATCCGAAGGATTTCAGACGTCCCGCCATGTGCGGCGCGGCCCATATCCTTGTAAAGCCGGAACCCATCCCGCAGGAAAAGCTCAAGGACATGTCCGAGAAAGAAATTCAGGAGCAGATGGAAAAGAAGAAGCTGGCCGCGAAAGCCAAGGCAGGGGAGATATACGAAAAACTTATGCAGGGCGGCGACTTCTCCGCGCTTGCCAAAGAGTTCAGCGACTGTCCAAGCGGAGAGAAAGGCGGCGACCTCGGCAAGTTTTCACTGGGTAAGATGGTAAAGAATTTCGAGACAGCGGCCTTCTCTCAGGAAATAGGAAAAATAGGCGAGCCCGTGGAAACGGTGTACGGCTACCATATAATCAAAGTCACTTCGAGGGAAGACGAATCGTTTGTGCCTCTTGAACAGGTCAGCGGCATGCTAAAAAAACAGATACAGCAGGACAAGGCCGAAGAAAGCGTGATGAATATGATCGAAAAAAAGAAAAAAGAGCGCAAGGTTAAAGTCTTCATAGACTGATTGCCTGAGATCGTTTGAATTCCGGCCGCCTACAGTTTATTTTATTAGATAGAGCCAATTTCAAAACTCTCCGTGGCCGCGCGGCCCAAGGGGTTGGGCGGAGGCACGGCATGCGCCACGGCGAAATGGCGGGGACAGACAGTTGATGTACGTATTCAGCAAACCCCGTTTACTCGGGGTCAGTACTGGACAGTTTTCGAGTGTCTCAGCCCCGACCCCGACGCGGTTCACGCGGAGTTTTGAAACTGGCTCGATAGTTTAAACAGTTTTACAAATAAGGAGCATTTGGATGAAAAAGATCTTCAGCCCTACCCTCTTGTTGTCCCTTTTATTCGTTTTGAATTCCTGCGGGACCACCCCGCACAGGATGGATCCCACGGGCAACCAGGGAATAACCACAACGCACGACCTGAACTTCAAGGACTGGCAGATGGCCGCCGAGAAATGTGTGAACTCCCTGCTTACAAGCGGCGTCCTCGACAAAGCCGATGGACGGAAATCCATTCTGATGGTCAGCACGGTGCGTAATTCCACGTCGCAACACATAGATGTGCAGCTCCTTACCCATAAAATACGGACGGCTCTCCTGCGTTCCGGAAAAGCCGTCACTACAACCGCGGTGGGCGCGCAGGGTCCGGAAGACCGTTCCACGCGCCAGGCGAGGCAGCTTCAGGACGACGAGATGTTCGACCAGCGCACAGTGAAAAAGATGGGCACGGCAATCGCTCCGGACTATTCGCTTGCGGGCGAAGTTATCCAGGTCCGTACCAGGCAGGGGCGCATGACGGAGTCCTACTTCATGATACATATGACCCTTACCGACCATACAACAGGCCTCGCGCTCTGGGAGGACGAAGTCGAAATTGCCAAACAGGAAAAAAGACCGTTCTTAGGACTGTAGTCCTCGTTTTGGGTTGGACCAGCTAAAATTGGGTATATTGATCCTCCAGGGGTGAAAGCCCGGGATGCATATTTGCTACGCAAATCTGCATTAGCAACTTCGTTGCGGCGGGAAGATTTGTTTCGGGCCTGTA
>CAZGYO010000086.1:8587-9007 GCA_964530455.1 uncultured Victivallales bacterium | reverse complement strand
ATCGGGGGTCAGCACCTCAATGGTGCATTCGGGGGTCTTCTCGCGAATTTCGCGGATCACGCCGGCAAAAGCGTTTGCCCCGCGATCTGGAAGGTCGTCTCTTGTCACGCTTGTGACCACCGCATGGCTCAGCCGCATTTTTCTCGCCGCTTCCGCGAGCCTCGCGGGCTCGTCATCCTCCGGTATCGGAGGGGATGGATTGTGGGGGACAGCGCAGAAGCTGCAGTTTCTGGTGCAGGCATCTCCGAGTATCATGAAGGTGGCGGTGCGCCTGTGCCAGCATTCACCTATATTGGGACACCTGGCCCCGCGACAGACAGTGTTCAGGCCGTATTCTTCCAGTATGGAGTCCACATCCTTTCTGTTTCCGTCAGGATGAATGCTGACACGTATCCACGGCGGCAGCGGCGGCCGGTGCAT
>CAZGYO010000086.1:0-8577 GCA_964530455.1 uncultured Victivallales bacterium | reverse complement strand
CTGACATTCTCCATAAGCGAATATAGCTTTTATGCTGGAAATCGCAATAACAAGTCAACAGCGAAGATGTGATCCCGCCTTTCGCTATATTACATATATCGAAGAACAGTGCATATGATGTATGGCGGTTGAAAAGATGATAAACCACAGCACGAGCGCGATTTCGAGATACGGGTTTTGTTTTTTTCTCAGCAGGACCAGGAGCGCGAACGGTATTATATAGTATCTGGGTTCGACGAGGAGGTGGGGCAGCAGCACCAGCAGCCAGAACGGATAAAGAAGATACCCCGCACGCCCGGCCAATTTTGTGGAAAGCAGCGAGGAGACCGCCAGGAGAACCGCGCAGGCGAAGACTGTCCTTCCCCAGATGTCGCGCAACAGCCAGGAAAGTATCTCGTTTCTCAGAAGCCACGGGATCCTGTTGTACCTGTGCCCGGGTACATACAGCATTACGGCGATAAGGATTGCCGCGGAAACGGCGAAGAAGCAGATTTTCCGCGAAGACACCCGGCGCTGTATCCTTTTTCTGTTCACCATATGAACGGGAAGGAAGAGTACGGCGCAGGAGAAAAGGGAGAAAAGGATGTTTCCGGCGGAGAGGGCTAGCTGGTGGTCCCGGTTCATCGCGATGCTTCCCCTGGCAATTGCGAAAATCGCGAATCCCGCGCAGATCAGGGCATACGGCAGAAGCTCAAGGGCGTGTTTCCGGAGCCTGTCGCTGGAGATTTTGAATCCGAAAGCATCGACATAGCTGTAGGCGGCGAGAAAGAGGACGAAAACGATGTTGTTCTGCCTTGCTGCGACGGCGGCAAGCGCGAAAAGTCCGGATATTATATATTTTTTCCGTACACAGGCCAGAAAGGCGGCGAGAACGAGCATCAGCGAGAATACATCGGTGTATATCAGAAATATGAACGGAAAAAGAACCGGAAGAAAAAACAGTTGGAGCGCGCGCGTCAGAGCTATGTCCGGGCCGTGAAGTTCCCGGGCCGTAATCCAGGCCAGAACCGCGGCCCCGATCCCCGCCAGTATATTGAAAATACGTATGGTCTCCGGGGTGCAGGAGCCCGCGAGTTTCGCGTATGCGGCGGCCGCGGCGTGGAAACCGGGAAGTGTCGCATTCTTTGGCAACTCCTCTCCGGGACGCCTGTAGAGTTCGAAGGCCCCTTCGTGGAAAATTCTTATCTGGCCGTAATGGTCTTTCTCGTCAAGGATCATTCTATGCTTGTAAATATGGCTCCAGCCCCATAATATAGATAAAAGCCATATCAGGATAAGAACAGAATAACAGTATTTGTTTCGAGACCGATTCATCTGTAACCGTCACTTGTGTGATAAGGATCTATGAGCCAGTTTCAAAACTCCGCCACAACCCCTTGGGCGGTCACGGAGAGTTTTAAAATTGGCTCCTATAATAAACCCACAAACGGCGCAATATTCAAATCCCGCTGACAGCACGGAAGGGATCCGAGAAGGGAAAAACATGAATTTGAGCGGCCGAACACTGAAAATACCGGGCTACGCTATTGCCTGCGCCACCGCTCTTTTTGCGTTTATTTTCTGCTGGATCTGCGGCCGGCGCGGATTTCACCCTCTCGACCAGTCAATAGTATTCGACGGCGCCTGGCGGATAATCCAGGGACAGGTCCCCTACCGGGATTTTATATGCCCCCTGGGGCCCCTGTCTTTTCTGTACCAGGCGCTGGTATTCTGCATTTTCGGGACCGGATTTCAGTCCTATGTGCTGGGAGCGGCCATTCTCAACGCTCTGGCCACGATGGCGGTCTGGCTGCTTTTGCGAAGCCTTTTCCCCGAGAATATCTTTTCCGCGCTCGCTGGAGCCATGCTTACCGCGGTGTTTTTCTATCCACCGGTCGGCACGACTTATCCCGATCAGACATCCGTGTTTTTCTGTCTGCTTTCGCTGACAGGCCTTGTTTTCGCTTTACGGAAAGGCGGTTTTTGGCTGGATAGAAAAAGCGCGCGAATTATTGCGGGCTCGGGTTTCCTTCTCGGCCTTGCACTTCTTACAAAACAGAATTTCGCCCTCTTCTTTTTTCCGCTGCCGGCGCTGATCGTATTTTTGTCCGGCAAAAAAGATATCGGACCCGTCCTTAAAGGGCTCGGCGTTTTTTTCGCGGGGACGGCCGCGGCCCTGCTTCTTTTTATCGCCTGGCTTTTTGCATTTTCCGATCCGGGCAGATTTCTGCGTTGCTTCTTTATTGTCCCGCTGGGCGAGGGGCTGAGGCGTTTCGGCGGTGAAAGTTTCGGGTTCAACTACAAAATAGATGCCTTTGCCGCGGCTCTTGTCATTCTGGCCTGTGGAACATGCATATATGCTCTCTTTAAAAAAGGAATTTTTCCGGGTTCGGCTGAGTGGGGCTCCGTCCCCCAGGCCATGGCCCTGTATGTCGCCGCATACATGTTCCTGATGCTCAAAACCACCAACAACAATACCGTCACCGGACTGGGGCTGATCGGGCTTGTCGCGGGCCTGGGAATCGGGGTCTTCACCAACCTGAAAACGGGCAAGTGGCCCCGAATGCTTCTTCTTTTTGTTTTCCCAGTCCTGATGGCTGCGGTCCTGGAAAGGGGAACGCGTGCCTCCTGGACAAGGAAAGCGCACGATTTTCCGGAAAGCGCCAGCTTCGAAACCATGACCTTCCCCGAAACAATCCAAGGCCTGCAATGGGGGAATCCGACGCCGGCCGGGCTTATAGGCGGAAAATACTACGTAATAAAGAAACATCACGTTGAAGACCTGCTGCGCTACCTGATACTGACCGATTCCAGGTTCTTCGTTTTTCCGGACTTCACGGCGCTCTACGCTTTTGCCGGGAAGACCTCGCCGCAACCGCTGCTCTGGTTCCATAAAGGACTCAGCTTTCCGTCCGAATACGACCCGGAACTCGACATGTGGCTGGTCGAGTCGCTCAAGAAAAACCGGATCGACACCATAATCTTCGAGGAAGCCGCCTGGTTCGGATCCTATATAATGCTCGGAGATTTTCCCGGGTTCCAGAAATACATGAACTCGAATTTCGAAAAGCGGGGCCGCTCCGGCATATACAATATCTACAAAATAAAAGAAAGGAAAAAGGAATGATGAGACGTGTATTCTATGTAGCCTTAATCTTGTTCCTGACAGGTTGCGTGTCGGATCGGGTCCGGGAAACTGTAAAGGTCGATGTACTGGCAAAGTCGACTTCCAGTTGGGACGGAAGAGACCTGCCGGACTTTCCCGCAGGAGAAGCGGAGATAACAATTCTCAGAATAAAGATCCCGCCGAAAACCGAACTCCCGGTCCACATGCATCCCGTAATCAACGCCGGGGTGATGCTGAAAGGCGAGTTGACTGTAAAAACCGAAAAGAACGAAGTCCTGCACCTCAAGGCGGGAGATTCCATCATCGAAGTCGTCGAAAAATGGCACTACGGGATAAACGAGGGAACCGACACCGCCGAGATCATAGTCTTCTATGCGGGAATAAAAGGCAGACCGATAACCGTAAAAAAACAGTAAAGAGCCAATTTCAAAACCCGCTAAAAAGCACAACAGCCGCAAAAATCCCGAGAGGCAACACTGAACTCAGCCGAGTCCTGGTATTTCCCTCTGTTTCTGCCCGATGTCGCAAGCGTTTTTCAGGAGTTCTTTCTGAAGCTCTATCCTGTCCACGCTGCGTGGCGCGATGTCCCTCTTAAGGGATATTCCCGCCGCAGTGCCGGCGGCTTCGCCGAGGTTCATGCAGCAGAGCACAAGGCGGCAGCCGGACTGCGCCATAAAATCGGCGGACAGGCATCTTCCGGCAACCAGTATGTTGTCGATCTTCTCGGGAACAAGGCACCTGTACGGGATGTCGTAGATTTGTTTGCCGACGATATCCTCGTCCTTGTTTCCCCAGTAGTCGCTGAGCGCGTCCTTGCCGCCCGGAGGGAACCAGCTCGACCCGTAACCGTTCCTGGCGCAGATCACGTAACGCGTCTCTCCGTCAACGGTCATCTTGTCCCATTTGATGTTTCCTACACCGTCGGGGTTGTGGCAGTCGTATCCGTGCGAACTGACAGTTATGACGTCATCGTGCCGGCGGCCGCTGGCGAGATCGCTGGTCGTGATGATGTATTCTCCTACGACGCGGCGCGTTTCGCGCACGCCCAGCAGCGAAGCGGTATCGATCAGCCAGCTTTTTTCGAATCCCGGGACATTGCCCTTTATAAACCCGGAAAGTACATCCGCCTGCTCGCGTCCTTCCACGTACATTCTTGTCAGGTCCCCCGCTTCCAGCGGCCTGCATTTGCGCGAATGCGCGAAACAGATGCTGACCTCGTCCATGCCGCAGTGCTGGGGCCTTCCAGGCAGGTGCGTCATCCAGTTAAGATGGTTTTCGATCTGCGCAACGCGTTCCCAGCCTTGCGACCTCTGATCCTCTATAAGACGGATCCATTTGGGATCCTCTTTTTTCAGTTCCGAATTTATATAGGCGTCCCAATCGACTCCCCCGAGCCGGAACTCCAGGGAACAAGCCTGGGATACACCGTCCTCCGGGCGGCCCACCATGCAATCACATCCCGCGAAATACGCGGCATCGGCATCGCCCGTGCAGTCGATAATCCTTTTCGCCAGAACGGCCTGCCTTCCGGATTTGCTTTCGACGACAAGTCCGCGGACGCAATCGCCCTCAACGATGGATTCTACCGCATAGCTGTCCAACAGCAGATCGCATCCGCAACCTGTAAGCATCCTGTCAAGGATCAGCTTGTGTTTTTCCGGGTCGGAATTCCGGTGCCACTCGGCGTCGGCCTCGCGCAGAAGCCTCATCATCTCGCCGCCGATGCCGGAGATGAAGTCCAGTGGTATGTTCACGAGCCCTATGGTCGCAAGTCCGCCCAGCGCGGTTTCCTTCTCCAGTAGCAGCGTTTTGCATCCCGAACGGGCGGCGGCTACAGCGGCGCCTATTCCCGCCATTCCACCACCGGCTACAACGACATCATAGTCGCCGATAAGCGGCAATTCTTTTTCCGGTTCGCTGATAATTTTCCCTTGTCTCTGTAGATTGATCATTTTTCCTGTCCTTTTGTTTCCTTTTTATTTTCTTCCTTTTCGTATACGCTTATCGCTTCCGAAGCGCAGTTCTCATAGCACCTGCCGCAACCCGTGCATTTTCCCGGGTCGATGACCGCCCCGTTTTTTTCAAGCGTTATTGCCTGTGCCGGACACTCGAAAATGCATGTGCCGCAGAAGGTGCAACCTCGGTCGACTGTATATATTCTTCTCATTTTACTCCCTGTTATGGTACGCCTTCACAGATTCATTATTTCCTCTACGAACGATGCGGCGGCGGAGATCTCGACGAGACATAAGCTCTCCTTTTCGTCCGACCAGGAGTACACAGGCGCTGAAACACCTATGGCCGCCACTATTCTGCCTTTTTTGTCGAATATTCCGCGCGCTACACTCAGGACCTGCCCGCCCGGAGATACTAGTCTCGCGTATCCCAGGATCTTTATTTCGTCAAGCTCCTCATTGATCGCCGAAGCCGGTTCCGCGCCTCTGTCCCGAGCCAGTAATTCGGCACGCCTCGTACGCGTCTGAAACGCAAGCATCAGTTTTCCGGTGGCTGTGCCGGTCAGGCCTTCCTTGCCGGATGATGAAAGCTCGTCGTCTACAATTATCTCGTTTGACCCGTTGACCTTCGCTATCCGGACACGCCGCCCGTCAATCAATGTGCTCGCGCTCGCGGTCTCGCCGGTTGCGACAGCAAGCTTCTTCGATGCCTCCAGAGCCGCGTGCCGCAGCGATTCACGCGCAAGCGATTTCTCCGCAAAAGATATAAGCTCCAAACCCGGTTCAAACCTGCCCTTTGCGTCCCGGGATACCCAGCCAAGTTCCGCCATGCTTTTCAATATCTGCGACAGCGTAGCCTTGTTCAGTCCAGTCGATTCCCGGATCTCCGTGAAACTCGCTTTCCCAAGATCACTCAGAATCCCGAGTATCCTGTCTACTTTTGTCAGAACTTTTATCATGTTTTATGCTTGTGGTTTGTTATTATAAAACTTGTTTATCATTAATATAAACACGAAAGCCGCCCTGTCAAGATTTTTTCATGAAATAACGGCGGGAGAGGCTGGGTCAGGCCGGAGCGCAATGGTGGAGGCGGGGGGAGTTGAACCCCCGTCCTGAACAGGCATCTTGACGATGTCTACATGTGTAGTCCGCGGATATTGCTTATCGTCCTCCTGCCTTGTCCGCGGACGGACGGACATTTGGACTATCCCCGTAAATTTCTTGCCGGTCGGTTCGGGGAGCTACTTCCCGGCCAGGACGCTTTTTGCGCCTTTATCCCCTAGCGCCCGTCAGGGTAAAGACGTCGCCGTCTTATGCGGCGAGGGCGAATTCAGTGTTCGCAGTTACTTGTTTGACCGATGATTAACGAGGCCAACGATCATCCTCGACATGCAATCGGCAGACTACCGGAACAGTCGATTCCGGAACGCCCCCGTACTATCGTAACTATGTACTGGACAGGTCCGTCCAGCGCATATAATATATAATGAATCCTATTGAATTCAAGCCGGGCGAAGGATTTTTTATGAAATATGCGGGTTTGGGGGAACGACTTTGATGTGAAGTTCTTTCAACTGTTTTCCCGAGACCTTTGCCGGCGCCTTCATCATCAAATCCTGTGCCTGCTGATTGAACGGAAAGGCGATGACTTCCCTTATATTGGGTTCTTCGGCCAGGAGCATGACGATCCGGTCTATACCGGGAGCGATGCCGCCGTGCGGCGGCGCGCCCATTTTAAAAGCGTTAATCATTCCTCCGAACTTTTGGTCCACCACTGACTTGTCGTAACCTGCTATCTCAAAGGCCTTGTACATGATATCGGGGTTGTGGTTCCTGACCGCTCCGCTGGACAGTTCCACGCCGTTGCAGACTATGTCATACTGGTAAGCGAGTATGTCCAGGGGATCTTTTTCCAGAAGATCGGCCATTGCTCCCTGCGGCATCGAGAAAGGGTTGTGGCTGAACTCGATCTTCCCTGTTTCCTCGTCCTCTTCGAACATGGGGAAATCCACTATCCAGCAGAAGCGGAACGCGTCTTTTTCCAGAAGGTCGAGACGGTCTGCAAGCTGTGTCCTTACGGCCCCGGCAATTGAACAGGCCGCCTTTTCCTTGTCCGCGACGAAGAACATGACGTCGCCGTCCTCAATGTTCCCGGCCTTTTTCAGCGCGTCTATTTCGCCGCGATCCATGAATTTCACTATAGGACTTTTCTCGCCGCCGTTCTCCCATATAATGTAGGCCAGCCCTTTTGCTCCGACGTCCTGCGCGTAGCTGATCATATTATCGTAGAAACTTCTCGGCTGTCCGGCAAGTTGCCGAACCGGAATTGCCCTGACGACCCCTCCCTTTTTGACAACTCCGGAGAAAGCGTTGAAACCGGAATCACGGAAGATTTCCGATACGTCCATTATCTCAAGCGGGTTCCGCAGGTCGGGCTTGTCGCTTCCGTACTTGAGCATTGACTCGCGGTAGGGAATCCTGGGAAACGGGAAGTCCTCGATCGCCTTTCCTGTTGTGAACTTTGCAAAGAGATTGTGCATGACCGACTCGATGACTTCAAAGATATCGTCCTGCGTGGCGAAACTCATTTCCATGTCCAGCTGATAGAACTCTCCCGGCGACCGGTCGGCCCTGGCGTCCTCGTCCCTGAAACAGGGAGCAATCTGGAAGTAGCGGTCGAAACCGGAGACCATCAGAAGCTGTTTGAACTGCTGCGGCGCCTGCGGCAGGGCGTAGAATTCCCCCGGATGAAGCCGGCTCGGGACGAGATAATCTCTGGCGCCCTCGGGAGAGCTACTGGTCAGAATCGGGGTTTGGAACTCGTTGAAACCCAGTTCTGTCATATGTCTGCGAATTTCGGATATGACTTTCGAGCGCAGCACGATGTTGTTGTGGAGTTTCTCGCGCCTGAGATCGAGAAAACGGTATTTGAGACGCATGGATTCGGGGCACTGCTCCTCCTTCGCGACCTGGAACGGGATGGGGTCCGCCTCGCCTAAAATTTCCATTTCGCGTGCGGTAACCTCAATCTCTCCGGTCGGGAGTTTCGGGTTTACCGTTATGGCCGAGCGCTCTACGACCTCGCCTGTGAAACAGACCACGGTCTCGCTACGCCAGTTCTCGACGGATTGGTAGAAGGGTTCCCTGGGATTTATCACGATCTGCGTGATCCCGTAGTGATCTCTCAGGTCAATAAAGAGAATCCCGCCGTGGTCCCTTACGCTGTGTATCCAGCCCGAGAGACGCACCTCCTCGCCTATCTTGTCTTTGCGGATCTCTCCGCAGTTGTGTGTCCTGTACCTGTGCATTGCTCCGTATCCAAAAGTGTTGATTTCAATAAAGGCGGAACCGTGCTGAACGCACTTTTCCCGTGCCTGTTCTCCGTCGGAAGTGCTCAATGTAGCACGAACACGGAAAAAATCTTCCCCCAACAAAAGAAATTAGCTTTTAGCCCGTATATTTCACAAAGCCACGGCGGTCCCGGGCACGGCTTTGCCGTGCATATTCAGATTCGGC
>CAZGYO010000085.1:0-9025 GCA_964530455.1 uncultured Victivallales bacterium | reverse complement strand
CCGACCCCGACGTGGTTCACTGAATATGTACCTTTCTTCTTAAAATCAGGATACACAGATCAGACATATCAGAATATTGCACCTGTTAGCTTTTTAACAAGCCGATGTCTACAGGATATGCTGTTTCATGAAATAACGGGGCTAACCCAGGAAACACCTTGCGCAGTCGGAACTGTTTTTCAGACAGAATTTTTTATACAGGTGCAATGCTCCCTGCGCGGCGGCGGAGCATGTCAGTATGCTTTTCCGTCTTTCCGGAGGAAAGAACCACCGGTCTGAAGCATTTTTCAGGGTTCTGTTGGCCTGTCCGCGCGGATATGAAGTGTATATCTTTAGTGCTCCGTCGCACAGTCTTCCGTTCCCGTCTATCTGCCCGGAAGCGTATATCTGCGGAAGTATGATGTTTACGGCTATATCCGTCGCGCGACTCCGGCCCAGTGCCGCTGCCGGGCGGGGCAGAGGTTTCGAGAAGGATGAGAAATCTTTCCAGACATCGTGGTATACGACGATCTCTTCCTCTACCTTTTTTCTGAATTGTCCGGGGGGCAGCTTGACGGCGTATTCGGCAAAGCCTCGGAGAGGATTGTTCCCGAGTCTCTGAAGCAAAACCGCGACCGCGGCAATCCTGCGTTCAGGACTGTTAAGGGGTCTGACGGCGCCGCGATTCCATTTATCCGGAGACATCGATTCGGTCCTTGACGGCCACCACTCGCTCCAGAGTTTTCTGAGATGTCCGCGCATCGGTTCCCGGGTGCTCAGTACGCTTGGATCCGGGAGAAGCCCGGAAATGCCGAAGAGAAGGCCCTCCGGCATGGCTTTGCCTGTATCTGAATATCGGCTGAACAGCGAATAAAGTTCGGCAAAAGCTTCGCGGTTTTTTTTATATCCCATAGCGTCGAAGAGTGCCCGTTCGAATGTTGCTCGTGGACCGCGGGACAGAATTTCCGATCTGAAAGCATCCGCCTTTGACAGGAAGCGGTCCGTGCCAGCCCTGATCAGCAATTTCTTCAATTCTTCGTCGCTGTAGCTGGAAAATATCCGCACGCACTTCCCGTTGGGGACTTTCCGCCCGGACGCCGAGTTCCCGGGCTCCGGCCCGATTAGAACAGTTGGGATGTCCGGGCCACCGGCGCCCGGAACGGCGACCACGTGCAGCACTACATCCTCATAGCGGGGGTCTGTGTCATGCCCGTGGGCACGCCAGTCGCTCTGGCGCAGGTGAATTTCGATATCGCCGCGTATTTCCCGTCCGTCCAAAAGCAGGCTCGCGTCCAGAAAATCCGGTCCAGCTTCCCTGTTCCATGTGCCGGTTGAAAGTACGGTGATGTTTCTGTTGTCCAGCGTTTCCAGCTCGGTCTCGCGGGGCGTAAGGCACCACTGAAACTGGAGAGCTTCCTCGTTTTCCGGTTGCAAATGCGTTCTATTTTTCGCTGCGGATGGACTTTTCATTTCGAGACATTATTTTATTATCCATGGAGCTTTGTATGCTAACATAATTTAGTGTTGTCTGATGAAAAAGCAAGCAGTTAAAATTGTCGATATTGTAATTTCTTTATTTTTATTTTCATTTGCAGGTCCGGCTGATGAGAATCCACGCATAACGCCCGCCGTTAAAGCGATATCCAGGGTGATTCCTTCAGTTGTAAATATTGGCACGGAGCGCGTGGTAACCCGGAGTTATTCGCCCTGGGGCATGGACCCGTTCGAAAGTCTTCTCGAGGATTTCCACGGGCAGCGCAGGACTTTAATGACGACATCGCTGGGTAGCGGCATAATCATAGACGGGTCCGGGCTTGTAGTGACCAATTCCCATGTTGTGCATCATGCCACGAAGATACGTGTTGCATTGTCCGACGGGAAAGAATATACGGCCAAGGAAATTGCGAACAACGATCTGAACGACATTGCCCTGCTCTGCATAGAGGATCTTCCCGACGGGGTGAAGCTGCCGCCTGTATCGTTCGCCGTTCCCGAAGACCTTATTCTCGGCGAGCCGGTGATAGCCGTCGGCAACCCCTACGGACTCGGGCACAGCATATCGAAAGGCGTTTTGAGTGCCAGGGGAAGGAAGGCAGTGTACAAGGGCAAGGTTATATTTTCAGATATACTCCAGACGGATGCCGCTATAAATCCTGGAAACAGCGGCGGCCCGCTTGTCAATATACACGGTGAACTCATCGGGATAAACACCGCCGTGCACCGGGAAGCCGAAGGAATAGGTTTCGCGATACCGCTGAAAAGGTTGGAGGATCTGCTTGCGAGGTGGCTTATTCCAGAACGCTTCTCGGACGTCGGCCTGGGCCTTGTCCCGGGTGCCAACTACGGGGCCGGTTCCGCGGAGTTCTTTGTCTCCGAGATAATAAAGGACAGCCCCGCGGATGAAAAAGGCCTGGAACCCGGTACGGTGATACATAAAGTGAACGGGAGAAAACCGGCGCACCTTATCGAGTTCAGCCGGATACTCTGGAAGATGCGCGCCGGCGACAAGCTGAGTCTTGAGACCGAGAATGGAAAGGTCGAACTCACGGTGCGGAAAAATCCGGTTCTGAACGGGAAGGAGCTTGCCGCCAAAAGACTGGGAATTGGGCTGCAGCCGTTGACAAAAAAGCTCGCCATAGCCCTCGAGTATCCTTTTTCCGGCGGCCTTCTCATCAGCGATCTGGACCCGGATATAGAAGGGTTGAAACGTGGAGACATTCTTGTGCGCATAGACGATATTCCCACATATACTCTTGATGATATCCCCAGGGCGCTCAAGGAGCGGCGCTATGGCGACGCGGCGCTTGTCTGCGTGATTCGCATAGTGCCCCTCGCACGCGCCTACAGCATAGAAAAAAGGACCGCGGTTATAAAGGTGAAGTAGGAGTTTTTCGCGTAGCCCTGTCTCTCACGCCGTCTGCCCGGTAAAACGCCGGGCTGTTCCGGGATCATACTACGATGCGGCGTATATTTTTTTTACCGGAACGCAGTATGGCCTGCCCGTCGGCCAGGTCGGATAAACGGAGTTCCAGATCGGCGCTGGTGACGCGTTCGTCGTTGAGGTAGGCGCCCCCCGCCTTTATGAGCCTTCTTGCTTCTCCATTGGACGAGCAGAGTCCGGAGTCGGCTAGCAGTTTGACTATCCATATACCCTGTTTGAGTTCATTTTCGGGGACCTGAAAAGAAGGGATTGAACTTTTTGCCTGTCCGGTCCTCACGTTTTTCACTCGGCTGCCGGTCGGAATCTTTGCGTCGGGGTCGGCAAATCCGAACCTGTAGCCCGCGCTGAGATATGCCTCGGCTGCCGCCTCCTCGCCATGTGCGAGTGCGGTGGCTTCATAGGCGAGTATTTCTTTGGCACGGTTTATGTGCTTTTCAGTTCCGCCAGACACCAGTTCCTTGACCTCCGCCGTGTCCAGCATGGTAAAAAGAAGCAGAAGGCATTCCAGATTCTCGTCTACCGTGTTGCGCCAGAATTGGTAGTACTCGAACACCGGGGTTTTGGCGGGATCAAGCCAGACCGCGCCGGCGGCCGTCTTGCCGAATTTTTCGCCCGAACTGTTTGTGAGCAGGGGGAATGTAAGTCCGAAGACGGGCTCTTCGGTCCCGAGCCTTCTTGTAAGTTCCGTGCCCGCCACGATGTTTCCCCACTGGTCCTGTCCCCCTACCTGCAGCCTGCACCCGTGCTTTTTATTGAGCATATAAAAATCGTATGCCTGAAGAAGGGAGTATGAGAATTCCAGATATGATATTCCCGTTTCCAGGCGGCTTTTCACCGATTCCGCCGACAGCATCTTGTTTACGGTGAACATAGGGCCGATCTTTCTCATGAAATCCAGGAACCCGAGTTCCCCGAACCAGTCAATGTTGTTCACGAAAAGAGCTTCTTTTTCAGAGGCGTCCATGAAGTTTCCCAGCTGTTTCCTTATGGCGCCGGCGTTTGCTTCCACGATTTCCCTTTCAATCACAGGGCGTTCTTCCTTTTTGCCTGAAGGATCGCCTATAAGCGCGGTTGCCCCGCCTACAAGGACTATCGGGACATGGCCGGCGTCCTGCAGGTGCCGCATCGCCATCACGGGAAGCAGATGGCCCACGTGAAGGCTGTCTGCCGTTGGATCGAAACCCGCATAGAAGGACACGGGCCCTTCCTCCAGAGCTTTCTCAAGCCGGCCCTCGTCCGTGCACTGGTGGATAAAGCCGCGCTCTTCCAGTTTTCGATAGGTTGAATTCATATAGACACGCATTCCGATAAGTGATTATTTACACCGGAGCCAGTTTCAAAACTCCGCGCGGTCACGGAGAGTTTTTAAATTGGCTCCTTCGGACAATAGCGTCTCAAGCACAAAATGAAAAGCCCGTCGCTGAAAGAATGGGGGAAACTGTGGTCGGGTTGTGCTAACCAGTTGATAATTAGGATGTTGATTTTTTATAAACGGGCTTTTGATATCTTGTTTTCATTCAATATTGCATAAATCCGATATGATTTAGCATAAAAGGTGCACCCCCTTCAGAGCAAATCGTGAAGGGGGTGCTGGGCTGGGAATAAGGGAGATCCTGAATCATGCACACTTTTTCAATACTTTAAAGAGTTCCTTTCCTGTCTTTCTGAAGGACTGATAGCGCCTGGACGGCTGCCGGTAGATCATCTTGTTTATAACCGAGACAAGTTTGGGGTTCGTGTTTGCGGGAAGCCTGCTGGATACGTCGTTTGTGCGGAGCGACCTTACATGTTTCCCGACGATGTCCACGATGTCGCCGTCCGAATAGTAGGTAGTACCGGAAAGGGCGTGGAAGAGAAGCATTCCGAGACTGTAGATGTCGCTGTACTGCGATTCCGGATCGCCGCTGATGCGTTCGGGCGGAATGTAGAAGGGGGAGCCCTGGATGTCATCGCCCGTGTTTTCAAGCGCTTTGGCAGCTGGAAGAACGAGGCCGTAGTCGACGAGTTTGACGTTTCCGTCATTGGTTATTATTACATTCTGGGGTTTCAGGTCTCTGTACAGGTAGCCGCATTCATAGATGTGTTGCATGGCGGAAAGTATCTGCAGGGCCCAGAGGATGTAGTCTTTCTGAGGCCGGCGGACGGGCGAATCGATTATCCGGTCGAGCCGGATTCCATCGACAAACTCGTACGCGGCGTAGTAGTCGTTGCCGTAGCGGCCCATTTCATATACTTTAGTGAGATGCGGATGATTGCATATTACGCGGCCGATTTTTGTTTCCTGGACAAGGGAGTTGATCAGGTCTTTATTGTGGCGTTTTTTTCTCGGGAGGATTTTCACCGCGAAATCGCATTTGGTATTGTCTTCGTGGAAGGCCTTATAGACCGATCCCATTCCTCCTCCGCCGACAGGTTCGTAAAGCCAGAATTTGTTGAGCTTCATCGGGATGAAGTTCGGGGACGAGCACTCAGGGCAGCGTTCCAGTGACAGCGGGGTGGCTTCCGTGATCGAAATCTCTGCGGAACAGCGGGAGCAGGTGATATGGCCTTCTTTAAGTTCCTTGAGTCTGGGTTTTGCCGTAATCCTCTGAGTTTCGGACCGGTGCAACTCAGTGTTGAACTTTTTCCCGATCTTCATTCCCGGCTTCATCATGTTTGCCAGCCACTTCATCTTATTCTTTTCCTTGAGTTCGTTTCAGTATTGCCGCATTTTATATAGCAACATTCATGCCAATTCCGGCCGGGATGCTCTTCGGGCTCATTTAGGCTAAGAATTTTCGCGGCCCTCCTTGATGAAGCGGGTTCGGCGGGGTATTTTTTCGCTGTTCTGAGAAACAGGATTGAGAAAATAGAAACACAAACCTACATGGAGAGGCTATATGGACCGCGACAAATTGAAGGAAACAGTCAAGGCGCTGCTGGATCGGGGTATCGGACTTTCGGAGATACAGAAGATACTTTTCGATGAATACGGGGAGAACATTACATTTCTGGATTTGAAACTGCTTTCCTCGGAACTTGAGGATGTGGACTGGCGGCAGTTCAATCCGGAGGAGGAGGCCGGCGAAGCAGCCGCTACGCCCGAGGATCCGGAAGTCATCCCGCCGTCCGGGGGCCCGGGTGGGACACACGTGGAACTCAGCAAGATTGCGCGGCCTGGCGCGGTGCTCAGCGGTTCCGCGAAGTTCGCGTCCGGCGCGTCGGCGGACTGGGTGGTGGACTCATTCGGGCGTCTGGGTTTCGAGAACAAGGTGGGTGAGCCGACAAAAGAGGATCTGGAGGACTTCCAGCAGGAACTTCAAAAGCTCGTTCAGGACGGCGGAATGTGAAGCATTTGGATAGAAGACCATGATAATCGTCACTGGCGGAGCCGGATTCATAGGTAGCGCGGTGGTTGCCGAGCTCAACAGTCGCGGGGCGACGGATATTCTGATCGTTGACCATATCGAAAGCGTGGATTCACCAAAACTAAAAAATCTCCGTCCTCTTTCGTACTCGGATCTTGAAGACAAGGTGTCTTTTCGTCAGAAGGTCAACAGCGGCGCAATGGACAGGGAGAAGATTTCTGCGCTGATCCATATGGGGGCGTGTTCGAGCACGACGGAAACCGACGCGGAATATCTGCTGGACAACAATTTTCTGTATTCCCGGGACATGGCTGAATTCGCCGCGCGCGGGGGAATACGTTTTCTTTACGCTTCAAGCGCGGCGACATACGGGGACGGGTCTAAGGGTTACGCGGACGACGAGGACAGGCTTCAGGAGCTGCAGCCGCTGAATCTCTACGGGGAATCGAAACATCTTTTTGACGTCTGGGCGAAGGAAAAGGGCGTGCTTGAGAAGGCTGCGGGCTTCAAGTTCACAAATGTTTTCGGTCCCAACGAATCGCATAAGGGCGAGATGCGCAGCGTCGTCAACAAGGCGTACTCGCAGGTTCTAGAGACGGGAAAAATAAAGCTTTTCAAATCCCATCTCGACGAGTACGCCGACGGGGAACAGAAAAGGGATTTCATATATGTAAAAGACGCAGTTGACATGGTTCTGCACTTTCTGGGAAGCTGGAATCCCGGTTTATACAATGTCGGCAGCGGACGTGCCGAGACATGGAACAGCCTTGCGGAAGCGGTTTTCGATGCGATGGACATGAAGCCGGACACAGAGTATGTAGAGATGCCGGAGAAACTCAAAGGGAAGTACCAGTATTATACCAGGGCGGAGATGGCCAAGATACGGGATCGCGGCGCTTATTCCGGTTCTGCGCGTCCCCTGAAGGAGGCGGTCGACGACTATATCAGAAACTACCTTGTCCCCGGGCGCTTTCTGGGCGAGGAAACCTGATCCGCACGTTGCGGCAACGGTTTTTTAGGTGATTAGTGCATATTCGAAAAGGTTTTGGATATTCCAAAACTTTCAAAATCTGCACGTAACTCATTGACTACAATGAGTTTTTATTAATGCATAAGAAATTAAAAGTACGCACATTTCATGAAAAATTTAAAAATCACCACGGCACTGGCTTCGTGAAACAGCCGGGTTAGAGAGGCGTTTTTTGCGGACATCCAAAGAAACAGCAGATAATTATAGAGGCGAATCCGTGTTCCCGGAAAGGCTGACTGGTCTGGGTCTGGATGATTTCTGTGAACTTGACGGCCGGGGATTCCTGGCGGCTCCCGGTGAAACGGAGGAAGGGTTTTCGGAGAGGATCGCGGTGATGCGTGAAAACGTTGTGGAACTTGAAAAGGAGATAGAGGAGAACGGCCGCTCGGTTCCGGACAGGGCGTTTCCGCTGGAGCGTGATTTGCGAATTCCGCGGGAAGTAATGGCCCTTGCGGGGGAACGCACTCTTGAGAACTACGGTTTCGCGATAAACTGGGTTCCTGGATTCTACACCTCAAGACCGCTCGGGCCTTTGTGGGGCGGGTGCTCGGTGACTTTCCCGGAACGCGGGTTCAGCGTATTTCTGGTGAGAAGAGACTTCGAGAAAAAGGAGCGCTGGTTTCTTTACGGGCGGGGCGAGCTTCTTGAGCATGAACTCTGTCACGTGGCCCGTGCGCCGATCGGCGATCGTTATTTCGACGAGCTTTTCGCGTACAGGCTTTCGCCGAGCGCGTTCCGGCGCTACTTTGGGAATTGTTTTCTTTCCGTATGGGACGCTTTGCTTTTTCTTCTGCCGGTGATGCTGTTGCTTTTCGCGCAAATAGCCAGGACCTTTGTTTTTAGTTCACTTCCCATGTATCCGTTCTGGATACTCGCGGGACTTTACCCGTTGTTTCTTCTGTTCAGGAACCATGTGCTCAGACGAACTTTTTTCCGTGCGAAGAAAGCGCTTGTGTCCGCGGGGGCCACGGACAGTGAAGCAGTTTTGTTCAGGTGTACGGGAGAAGAAATATTCCGGATATCCGCTTTTACTTCCGCCCCCGACGAAGTCCGGGAATGGATAGGGAAAAGGATAGGAAAAGAACTGCGTTGGTCTATTATAAATCGCCGTTTCCTGGAATGGGAAGGCGAAAAAACCGGCTCAAAGGAGGACTTAGATGCCGATAACAAGAAATGAATTCACTTCGTATCTGGACGGGCTTCTGAACCCCGGCGCCTATCCGGGCGACGACTCGAACAACGGGCTGCAGGTTGAGGGCGCCGACGGGGACGGGAAACTTGAAAAAGTTGTTTTCGCGGTGGACGCGTCGATGGAGCTTTTTGAGAGGGCGGCGGAAGAGAACGCCGACTTCATATTCGTTCACCACGGTATAAGCTGGGGCAATTCCCTGAACCGGCTGCGGCGCAACACGGCCGGCAGAATCAGGATTCTTTTCAAGAAGGACATTTCGCTTTACGCCTCGCATCTGCCGCTGGACGGTCATCCGGAATACGGGCACAACATCCGCCTGGCGAATATGCTCGGGCTAAAAGACATCAAATCCTTTGCCGAATACGGGGGTGGGAATATAGGCTTTGCCGGCCAGGCGCCTGAAGGGGTGACAGCCGCGAAGCTGGCGGAAACACTGAACAGTAAACTGGACACCGATTGCAGGATCTTCGGTCCCGCCGGGATAGAGCCGGACAGGGTTGGAGTAATTTCCGGGGGCGGGGGAATCGGCGGACTCA